>CAXRHS010000817.1:0-8022 GCA_964230235.1 Myxococcota bacterium | reverse complement strand
GGCCGTTGACAGCCCGAAAACAGCGGCGCACAGTCACGATTGCGCTCGCGCCGGAGGGTCTGGCGGGGCGCGGGGGGCTCGATGGGTGCGTTTGGCTGCGGGCCGTTCAAGGCGAAGTGCTCTTGGACTACCTATCCGCCGCCGGATGGCCGGTTGGTGGTCCGGTTGGTCGGCGACGAGGTGTTTGGGGTTGCGGCGCTCTGCCCGCGAATCCGCGAACCCGCCTGCATCGCCAGGAATGCGGGCAGCACCCCGCGAACGGCCGGCAAGGCGTTCAAGGCCAGCAAGCCGGCAGGAGCCAATGATGAAGTCCCTGTTTGCCTTTTGTGCGTGCCTTGCGTGCTGTTCGACCCCGGCTGCGCCGAGCGGCCAAAATGTCGCGGTTCACGACACTGCAGATGTCGGCCTTGTCGACGCTCCGAGCGACGCCAAGGCGGGCACCAACTTGCCCGACACCGCCAACAAGGCCGAGGTTTCTCTCGCCGGTGCGCCCACCGAAGGCGATGACCTTTACGCCATGGATCTGGTCGCCATCGCGCGCAAGGGCTCGCTGGCTTCGGTTGGGGCGATCTTTCCCAACGACCCGTCCGCGCTATGGCCCGGCTATCACCTGCACGACTTGCCCGTGGTGCTGGTGCCGACCACCGTTTCCGGCAAGCCGTTGCGCGCATACTTGCTCGGCTACCCAAAACTACCCGCGGGCACCCTGCCCGTTGCCGGCCACGCCGAAGCCGTGCGCCATGACGCCGCCATCAAGGAACTGGACAGCGACGAGGCTGCCAAGATCGCCGGCTATGACGCCATGACCCTGCGCTATGTGCAAGACGACCTGACCAAGCCAGACCGCTTCATCGCGGTAGCCGCCGGCCAGGCGATGTCGCGCCTGATGCACTACGAAGCCGCCTGGGATCCGCCGGGCGCTTGTGGCGCGAACGAATACCCGCGCGGGATCGACACCCTGGCGTTGTGGTTCCTGGAATGCGCGGTGCTCGCCGAGGCGCTGACGGCCACCGACGGCAAGGTCATCGAGCAGCGCCTGCGCGAGGTGTTTGCCATCCGTGCTGCCTACGGCGCGCAAATGGAATTGCTCATGCGCATGAACAACCACTACGACAACGCCTTCGCCCCCGTCGCGCTGATTGGCCTGCGTGTCCTGCACAATGCCGGACGACTGGACGCCAAAGGCTACGCCGCTCAGTTGCAGGCCTGGGTCGACGCGCCGATGGCCGTGCCCGCCGATCAGTTTGACGCCCACTTTGTCAACGACGGCACTGTGCGGGCGGTGGCGCTGGAACTCGCCTACCGCCTGGGCTGGGATCTGCCGCCCGTGTACGCGAAAGCCGGGACCGCAATCGGTCTGGTGCCGGCCAAGACCGGCGGCGAACCGGGGCCGGAGTTGGTTGCGCAGGCCAAGGCGCGCCACCCGTGGGCCAAAATGGTCGAGCGGGCCGATTTGCTTACGCCTTAGCCGTCGTCGTCAGGGATTCCAAACGGTTGGGCAGCTTGCGCTGGCCTTTGCGTCGCGCCCTCAGTCGTGTTCACCCAAAATCGGCACTGCCACCCACATCTTCAGCGTGCAGGCCGCGGCGTGCCAATGATCCTCCGCAGGGATGCGCACGAACAACTGAAACCGAATCCACCGGCCGCAGGCAAGGTGCATGGGCATGTTGACGATGGTTCGCAGGCTTTTTTGCGGCACCCACCAACCCGGCACGGCTCCCGGTACCAGCTTGACCGTGATGGCCGGCGACTCATGGTGGTAGGTGCAGTCGTACCAAACTTGGCGCACGACCTCGACCGTCAACGACGTCCCTTTCGCTTGCGGCAAGTGCAGCATGACGTCAGTCTCGACGTGGCCGGTGCCCTGAAGCCCCTGAGAGAGCACGGCCGCATCTCCGTCGTGCCAGGCCTTTGGCGGTTCGCCGCTGGTTTCGCGGAAGCCGAGCGCGGTATCCATCGCGTCCGGCGGTAGCTGGTCATCCGGCCACTCGTCTGGCGCCTGTGCGATGCACTTGTCGAGGCGCGGAACGTCGGCGAGCGCTGTGGCCTGCGGTTTCTCGCCAATCGTGCAGGTCGCGGGCGGCGGGATGTCCACGACGGCCGCCCCGGACTTCTTGCCGGTGGAGGGCAGCTTGGTCACGCCTTTGGCCGGCGATGTCGAGGCCGCCGGGGTGCTCGCGGCAGGCGTGTCGACGGCGGTGCTGCACTGCACGGCGAAGGTGGCCAGGACGGCGCAAGCAACCGCGCCTCTGAACCGCCTGGCTTTGGGCACGGCACGGCGGTCACCGGAATCAGAACGTCGGCAACACATCGCAAGGGCTCACGGACAAGAACGGCGCGGCGTCGCCGCTCGGTTCACAGGATCCTGCATGGCTCGCTGGGCGTCAAGGCGAAATCGCGGGAAGCAATGCGCGTGTTCCTGCGCCGTGAACCGGGGCTGCTGGTCAACCTTGACCTGCGCCGCCGCGCGCCGTATTTTGGGGCCCCGCCGCCCAAGGGTGGCGCCGACTCGGACCGCCTTGCCTACCGTGCGCCGCACATTCTCCCTCGCCCGTGTCGCACGATTCGCGCTGGCGCTGCTGGCATTGGTGCAGTTGACGGGCTTGGTCCATGCGCTCAGCGATGTCTGGCAGGCGGTCGCCGATCCGGCCCATGTCCACGGCGAATGCCCTGACGACGACACGGGCGACGAGTGCCCGCCGGGCTGCCCCGACTGCCACTGCGCCCACATGGCCCACGCGGCGGTGCCGTCGAGCGATTGGACGGTGACGCGCGCGGCGGATCTCAAGCGCCAGGCAGAGCCGATCGACCTGAGCGACCGCACGCCACCGTCGCCGCACTTGCCCGCCCTTTTCCGTCCGCCGCGGGCGTAGCACACACAACATAGCTCTGCTATCGCGTCGGTCGCCCCTGGACCTGTCGCGCGTGTGCCATGCCTTTGCGGGCCCCGGGTCCGCCGGACGGAGTCCCATTGCTATCCACAAAAACTGCGTTCGTCGCGTTCGTCGCGGCGACGGCGTGGGCGGGTGCTGCCCGCGGTGCGCCACCAGAATGTCACGCCCCCGATCGGACGGCGGTCGTGGCCTGCGTCGTGCGCAATCACCCCCAACTCGGTGTCTCCACCGCCGAAGTCCAGGCCGCCCAGGCCCGCGTGCAACTGGCGCGACTGGTGGTACCGGGCTCGCCGCAACTGGCGGTGACGGCGGGGCCGCGCCTTGCTGAACAGACAGAGTTCAGCTGGTCGGTCGCGCTGTCGCAGGAGATCGAACCCGGCACGCCGCGTACGGCCCGGTTGCGCGCGGCCCAAGGCGAAGTCGACGCAGCGCGCTGGCAGTCGCAGTCGGCCCGGCGCGACCTGGCCATCGCCGCGCTGGCGGTGTGGTACGAGGCGGTCGCTGCGCGCGAACTGGTCGGGCTCGCCCAGGGGTTTGCCGATGTCACCCAGGCCAACGCCCAAGCTGCCCGTGCCCGAGCGACAGCGACGCTCGCGCCGGCCGTCGACGCCGACATTGCCGAATTTGCCGCAGTGGCGGCACGGCAGGCGCTATTCGCAGCGCACGAGCGGCAGGCCGTCGCAGGCACGGCGCTGGCGGCGCTGTTGGGGGTGGCCGATCCACATCCCGCGGGTGACCTTGCGCCCTTGGCCGAACCGGTCAGCGCTACCACCGAACCGCCAGCCATCGCTGCCCTGCGCGCCCGAGTGCTCGCTCGGCAAGCCCAGGCAGAGGCGCTGCAGCGACAGCGTACGCCCAACCTGACCATTGGGCTTTTCGCGCAGCGCGGCGCCGCAAACGAAACCACCTTGGGGGTCAGTGTCGGCGCTGCCTTGCCGGTGGCGCGGCGCCTGGACGGCGAACTGGCGGAACTCGCCGCAGACATCGCCCGGGACCAGGCCCAACTCGCGACCGCCCTGCGCCAGTTGGACGGCGACCGCGCCGCGGCGCGCAAGACCTTCCAGTGGCGGCAGCAAGCCGCACAGGCGTTCACCGCGACGAACCGGACACTGGCGCAGCAACGGCTGAGCGCACTCGCCAACCAGGTTGCGGCTGGCCAACTATCGGTCCGCGACGCGCTGGCAGCCCAGCAAGCCCTGGTGGGTTACCTGCAGGCGGCGGTCCGTGCCCAAGCCGAGCTGTGCCAGGCATCGGTGCAACTCGCCGCCACCCACGACCCACGCTTTGCCCAGGAGGCACCATGAAGACCACTGATTTCACCGCGCTGATGATGCTGGCCGCGGTTGCGCTGCAATGCCACGGCACCGCCCAAGCCAACCACGACCCGAACCCCGCCAAGGAGGCAGAGGCAGCGGCGCCGGCGGACGAGGACGAACACGAGCAACTGCCCGACACCGTGACCATGACGGCCGAAGTCGTCGAAGCCGCGCACATCGCCACCGCCACGGTCGCGCTCGGCGTCCTGCCCGACGCGGTGGTGGTGCCGGGCGAAGTGGTGGCCGACCCCGACCGTTCGGCGCAAGTCGCTGCACCGGTGGCGGGTCGCATCGAGCGCGTGCTTTTCCAAGAGGGCCAGGCCGTGCGCAAAGGCGACCCGATGGTGGTACTGCGCGTACCCGAACTCGCCAAAGTCTGGGCGGCGCGGGCGGGCTTGGAGGCGCGCGCCAGGGCCAACCGCCGCAACGCCGACCGCCTCAACTCGCTGGCGGACCAAGGGCTTGCGGCGCGGCAGGACGCCCTCGCCGCCCAGAGCGAGGCCGCGGCGCAAATCAGCGAGGCACAGGCGCTGGCGCAGCAGATGTCTGCGCTCGGCATCGCCCCGCAAGCCGGCGCTGAACTGACCGTGCGCGCGCCCATCGACGGGCAGGTGACGGTGCGATCGGCGGTGGTCGGCCAACCGGTCGACGCCGACCATGTCCTGGCCACCGTGGTCGACCTGTCGCAGGTGTGGTTTGCCGCCCGCCTTTTCGAGCGAGACCTGGCGCGGGTGCGGGTTGGCGCACAAGCGGTGGTGACGCTGAACGGCTTGCCCAACCTGCCCTTTGCAGGCAAGGTGGAGGCCATGGGTCTGCAGCTCGACAGCGGTGCGCGCACAGTGCTGGCGCGTGTCGGCCTCCGCAACCGCGATGGCGCGCTGAGGCTGGGGCTTTTCGGTAGCGCGCAGCTGGCGGTTGGCCAAAGTCAACGTTCGGCGGCGGTGCTGGTGCCGGTAGGCGCCGTGGTGGCGGTCAACGGTCAGCCGACGGTGTTCGTTTCGCGCGGTGCCGGTCTGTTCCGCCGCCATGGGTTGACGTTGGGTGCGCAAGCACTCGGACAGTTTGAGGTGCAGGCGGGGCTGGCCGCAGGCGAAGTCGTGGTGGTCGATGGCGCATTTTCCGTGCTGAGCGCGCTGCTGCGCCACACGCTGGCTGAGGAGGACTAGCATGAACCTGCTCAACGCCATCGTGCGGTGGTCTTTGGCCAACCGCGCCGTCGTGCTCGTCGCTACCTTGTTGCTGATTGCGCTTGGCGTCCGGGCCGGGCTGCGTCTGCCAATCGACGCAGTGCCCGACGTCACCAACATCCAAGTGCAGATCATTACCACTGCCCCGGCGCTAGCCCCCGTTGAAGTCGAGCAGTACGTCACGGTCCCAGTCGAGCGGGCGATGGCCGGTCTGCCGCGCACCACGGAAGTGCGGTCGATCTCCAAATACGGTCTGTCGGTGGTGACCGTGGTGTTCGAGGACGGCACCGACATCTGGTTTGCCCGCCAGGTGGTCAGCGAGCGCATGAGGGAGGCCACCGACGCCGTGCCGCGCCACTACGGTGCGCCCGAGATGGGGCCGGTGACGACCGGACTCGGCGAGATCCTGCAGTTCACCATCGAAAATCCCAAGCTGTCGCTGATGCAGCTCGAAGAGTTGCTCGACTGGCAGGTGCGGCCGCAGTTGCGCAGCGTGCCTGGCGTGGTCGAGGTCAACAGCTTTGGTGGCCAGGATCGCCAGTACCAAGTGGTGCTCGACCCGCTGCGCCTGCAGGCGTTGGGGGTATCCGTCGCTGAAGTGGTCGCGGCGCTTGAGAAATCGAATGCCAACGCCGGTGGGGGCTACATTGAGCACGCCCGCCAGCAAACGGTCATCGGCACGGACGGACTGGTGCGCAGCCTGGCTGACCTGCGCAATGTGGTGGTGACGGCCACCGCGCATGGGGTGCCAATCACCGTGGGCAGTCTGGGCGACGTGCAGTTTGGGCCCCGTCTGCGCCGCGGCGCGGCCTCCAAAGACGGCACGGGCGAAGTCGTGGTGGGCACGGCGCTGATGCAGATGGCTGCCAACTCGCGCACAGTGACGCAGGCCGTCAAGCAGCGGCTGACCGAACTTGCGCCGTCGTTGCCGGCGGGCACCACGTTGTCGCCGTTCTACGATCGCTCGCTTTTGGTTGATCGCACGATTGGCACCGTGTTGCGCAACCTGGCCGAAGGCGCCACCTTGGTCGTGCTGGTGTTGTTCTTGCTCCTTGGCAACCTGCGCGCAGGTCTGGTGGTCGCGGTCACGATTCCGCTGTCGCTCTTGGTGGCGGTGACCGCAATGGATGCCCTTGGGCTTTCAGGCAACCTGATGAGCCTGGGCGCTATCGACTTTGGCCTCATCGTCGACGGTGCGGTCATCATTGTCGAAAACGCGACGCGGCGGCTCGGCGAAGCCAGGCGGCAACAGGACAGCCCGCTCGACGGGGCCGCGCGCCTGCGGGTGGTCGAGGCGGCGACGTTGGAGGTGCGCACGGCCTCCGTGTTCGGCGAAGCCATCATCGCGCTGGTGTACGTGCCGATCCTGGCGCTGACCTCGACCGAGGGCAAGCTGTTTCGGCCAATGGCGACCACGGTGCTCTTGGCGCTGGCAGGGGCATTCGTGCTGTCACTGACGGTGGTGCCGGTGCTGACGGCGCTGTTTGTGCGCCCGGCCGCAGTGGAGCATGAGCCGTGGCTGCTTCGGCCGTTCCGTTGGCTGTATGGGCCGGTCCTGCGCTGGTCGGTGCGCTGGCCATGGCCGGTCATGGTGGGCGCAACAGGTCTGCTGGTAGTGGGTGCGCTGCTGTTCACCCGGATCGGCGCCGAGTTCATTCCGCAACTCGACGAAGGTGACCTGCTGATCGAGGCACGGCGGCTGCCCGGCGTGGCACTCAGCGAATCGGTCGCCACCGATCTGCGCTTACAAAAGGCCGTCAAGACCGTGCCCGAAGTGGCCCACGTCGTCAGCAAGACCGGCGCGCCAGAACTCGCCACCGACCCGATGGGCGTTGAGCAAACCGATGTGTTCATCGCCCTCAAGTCGCCCGACCAGTGGCGACCGGGGTTGTCGAAAGCCGACCTGGGCGCCCAGATTCTGGCCGCTTTCGACCGCGCCATGCCCGACGTCGGCGGCGGCCTGTCGCAGCCAATCGAGATGCGCACGGGCGAGCTGGTCGCCGGCATCCGCTCCGATGTCGCCGCGATGGTGTACGGCCGCGACTTGGATGAGCTGCTGCGCATCGGCAACGCCATCGCCGCCAAGCTGCGGCCCATCGCGGGCATCGCCGACGTCAAGGTCGAGCAGGTCTCGGGTTTACCGTATCTGCGGGTTCGGCCCGACCGCAACAAGCTGGCGCGCCACGGTCTGTCGATTGCCGATGTCAACCAACTGACCGAAACGTTCGCGGTCGGCGCGGACGGCGGGACCGTCTTGGAGGGCGAGCGGCAGTTCGGCATTCGCGTGCTGAGCGGCCACGGCTACCGCGGCGATCCCGAGGTGTTGTCGCGGCTTCCGCTCAAGACGGCCACCGGCCAACTGGTGCCGCTAGGCGACGTTGCTGAGCTGCAGTGGACGGTTGGCCCGGCCGAAGTCCAGCGCGAGGGCCAATCGCGGCGGCTGCTGGTCGAGTTCAACGTGCGCGACCGCGACCTGTTATCCGTGGTGCGCGAGGCGCAGGCGGCGGTCGATGGGACTGCGACGGCGGCGGGCGTGACTCGGCCGGCGGGCTACCGGGTGGTCTGGGGCGGCCAGTTCCAGCATTACCTCGACGCGCGCGACCGCCTGGGCCTGGTGGTGCCGCT
>CAXRHS010000816.1:0-4192 GCA_964230235.1 Myxococcota bacterium | reverse complement strand
CTGGCCGGTGCCGCAGCCGGTCTTGTCGGGTAGCGCCGCGTGCTGGCAGCCCTTGGTCGGGCTGCAGGTGTCGGTGGTGCACGCATTCGTGTCGTCGCACACCAGCAGTGCCCCGGCCTTGCACGCGCCGGCTGCGCAGGTGTCGCTGCCGGTGCACAGCGACCCGTCGGCGTCGCAGGCCTGGCCTTGCAGGGCAGCGCCATCGTTCTTGCACGCTCCGGTCGCTTTGTCGCAGCTGTCGGCGGTGCAGGTGTTGGCGTCGTTGCACGGTTTGGGTGGTCCGGCCACGCACACGCCCGCTTTGCAGGTGTCGGGCACGGTGCAGCCGTTGCCGTCGGCATCGCAGCTGGCGGCGTTGTTGGCGTGGGTGCAGCCGGCTTTGGGGTCGCAGGCGTCGTCGGTGCACGGGCTGCTGTCGTCGCAGTTCAGCTTGCTGCCTGGCGTGCAGACGCCGGCCTTGCAGGCGTCGCCCGGTGTGCACAGCGACCCGTCTGCGTCACAGGCCTTGCCGTCCGCGCCGGCGACCTTGGCGCACTTGCCGACCTTGGGGTCGCAAACCGTCTGGGCGCACAGGCCGTCGGCGCTGGTGTCGCACTTGACCACAGTGGCTGGGTTGACCTTGCACTCAAAGGCCGGCTTGCTTTTGTCGCAGTACAGCGTGCCGTTGCACAGGTTGCCGTCGTCTTTGCAGTCGGCGTCGCCCTGGCACTGGCAGGTGCTGGCACCCGCCACGCACGCCTTGTTTTTGCAGGTGTCGCCCGCGGTGCACGGGTTGCCGTCGTCGCAGGCGGCACTGTTGGCGACGCTGGCGCAGCCGGCTTTGGGGTCGCACGCATCGGCGGTGCAGGGGTTGTTGTCGTCGCAGGCCTTGGCGGCCTTGGGCGTGCCCACGCAGGCGCCGGCTTTGCAGGTGTCGGCGTCGCTGCACGCATTTTGATCGTCGCAAGGCGCCGAATTGGGCTGGTGCTTGCAGCCTGCGGTCGGGTCGCAGGTGTCTTGCGTGCACGGGTTGGCGTCGTTGCAGTCGACCGCCGCGCCCTTGCACGCCCCGGCCGCGCAGGCGTCTTTGTCGGTGCAGGCGGTGCCGTCGTCGCACGCGGTCGCGTCGGGCTGGCTGTTGGTTTTGCAGGTACCGTCGGCCTTGTCGCAGGCGGTCGCCGTGCATCCCGCGCCGGCCGCGCACAGCTTGGGCTTGCCGGGCTGGCACTGCCCCGACAGGCACACGTCGCCCACGCTGCACAGGTCGCCGTCGTCGCAGCCAGCGCCGTCATCTAGGGTGGCGGTGCAGCCTTTGGCCGCCGCGCACGCATCGAGGGTACAGGGGTTGCCGTCGTCGCATTTCTTGGCGACACCCACGCTGCACTTGCCGTCATTGCACGCATCGCCCTCGGTGCAGGCGTTGTCGTCGGCGTTGCATCCGCCTTCGGTCGCTGAGTGCACGCATTGCAGCGCCACCGCATTGCAGGCATCGGCGGTACACGCATTGTTGTCGTCGCACGCTGCCTCGTCGGTCTGGCCGTCGCAGTCGTCGTCTTTGCCGTTGCAGGTCTCTTTGCCGGCGATGGCGGTGCAGCTGCTCAGCCCCTGGGCAGTGCACTGGCGCACGCCGCCGCACACGCCGATCTCGGCGCCTTCGGGCGACTTGGCGATCGCGCTGCAGCTGGTGCCGAGCGCCGCCGCGATCGCCGCCTTGCTGCAAGTGCACTCTTTGGCCTTGCCGTCTTTGCCGGGCATGGGCATGCACTGCTTGCTGTCTTTGCCGGCTACGCTTTTGACCGCATCGCAGGCGTAGTTGGCCGGACAGTCGCCGTCGGTCGCGCAAGCGGCGCCGCAAAAATGGCCGAGGGTGCCGCGGTCGACGCACACCGCTTTGCCGACCCCGGCGGAGCCGCAGTCGGCGTCGCTGTCGCACGGGTTGCACAGCACCGGCCACTGTGGCAGGCACAGGTACACGATGTCGGTCGTGCCCTGCGGCACGCACTGCCAGCCGACCGGACAACTGTCGGTGCAGGTCGCGCTGCACACCTTGCCGTCGTTGGGGGTCTCGACGCAGTGGCCGCTGTCGCAGTCGGCGGTTTTTTCGCAGGCGCAGCCGGCGGTGCCGGCCGTCTTGCACACCCACGGGGCGGCGCCGCTTGCCGTTTCTTGCGGGGCCGTGTCGGCGTCGGACCCGGTGGCGTCGCTTGCAGGCGCGACTTCTGCCGGGGTCGCATCACCGGCACTGCTTTCGGAACCGACGTCTTTGCCGGTGGCGTCGAGCGCAGGCTGAAAGAACACTTCGCTCGCGAGCCCGCCATCGCCACCTTGCGGCGCGGTTTGCGCACACGCCGTCAGCGCCAGGCACGCAGCAGCAAGCGCAGGAACGGACAGTCGGCGCGGGGCGGTCATGGACAGATCACCGGCGGCCGATGCGCGGCGGCACGGCACCGAGGATACCCGGTTTTGCGGACAGCGGCCATTTTGGGCGCGATCGGCGTACTGGCCGACCGCGGGACTGGCTGCCTACTTGCTGGCTTGGGCCATCGCAAAGCGGCGGTTGAAGCGATCGACACGGCCGCCGATGTCCAGGGTCCGCTGCTTGCCGGTGTAGAACGGGTGGCAAGCTGCGCAGATGTCCACGTGCAGGTCGCCGCGGGTCGACCGCGTCTCAAAGGTGTTGCCGCAGCCGCACTTGACGGTGGACTTGAGGTACTTGGGGTGGCCAGTCTTCTTCATGGGATGCTCCGGTTGAGCGCAACCAGCGGTCGCGCCGGCGGGGCCACGGCGACGGACGCCGCGGCGGGGGGCGCAAGTGTAGGGGTTTTTGCGGGTCTGGCAAGGGGTTGGTCGCTCCGTCTTGGCGGTCACGCCGCAAAACCCGTACCCTTGCGCGCGGCGCGGGGGCGCGCTCGGGCAGGCAACCATGGCAGACTCCAAGCAAAGTGCGCGCCGGCCCACGCGGCGCGAGGTGCTGGCGGCGCTGGGCGGGCTCGCCGCGCTGGCATGTGACAATTCGGCCGGCGCGACAGCCACTTCGCCCACCAGGCCCGACGCGGCCGGCGATACCGGCCTGGGGGGCGGCGACAGCACCGCGACTGCCACGGACAGCGCAGCCGCGATCGACGCCCCGGTTGCCGCGGACGTTGGCCCAGTCGACAGCCAACCGGTAGACAGCGCGGACGCATCGGGCGCCCAGAACTCGCCTGATGCCGCGACCGCGGACGCTGCCGCCGACACCACCGTCGCCGATGCGCCGTCCGCCTACGCCAACCAGGGCGCGGCGATCCCGCCCATCACCAACAACGAGGATCACTACGTCATCCAGTGTTGCGCGACGCCCAAGCCCGATCTGGCGACCTGGAAGCTGCAGATCCTGGACCGCGGCAAGCCGCTGGTCGCGTTTACCCTGGCCGAATTGGAAGCGCTGCCGGCGCTGGATCGCGAGCACACGCTGGAATGCATCGGCACCGGCCCTGGCGGTCAAGCGATCTCCAACGCTATCTGGCGCGGGTTGCCGGTCGAAAAACTCATCGACGCCAAGGGCGCGACCATGCCCCAAGCGCCGTACTTGAAGGTTACTGCGCTCGATGCCTTCTCGACCGGCCTGCCCGGGGCCGACCTGGCCAAGCCGCTATGGGTGGTGTGGCGCATGAACGGGGACCCGCTGCCGCCCGAACACGGCTATCCGGCGCGCATGCTGGTGCCGGGTCGCTATGGGATGAAGAACCCCAAGTGGCTGGCTACCATCGACTTTGTCGATGAGCCCTACCTGGGTTATTGGGAAAAGCTCGGCTGGTCCGACGCCGCCCCCTACCTGCCCAACGCCTTTATCGCCTACCCGGGCGACAAGTCCAGCCTCAAGCCGGGCCTGACCCGGGTGCAGGGCACCGCCTACGCGGGCAGCGACCCGATCGCCAAGGTCGAGGTCCGCGTCAACGGTGCAGATTGGTTGCCGGCCGTGCTCGACTACCAGAAAGGCCCGGATGTGTGGACGCTGTGGCACTTCGACTTGCCGCTGACGCCGGGTGGATGGACCATCCAGGCGCGCTGCACCACCCAAAGCGGCAAGGCGAGTTCGCTCAGCCCCGAGGGCAGCGACCCGTTCGCGTTCAACGGCTACGACGGCAGCATGCAGGTCAGCGTGACAGGGGCCTGATGCGCCGACCTGCCCGCACCGCCATCCACGCCGGACCGGCGAGCAGCGCCCAGCCAT
>CAXRHS010000815.1:0-4660 GCA_964230235.1 Myxococcota bacterium | reverse complement strand
GCGCGCCGGGTTGCGCGTGGTTTGCAGTAGCCGAGTCGGGCCAGATCGTGCACAAAGGACACATCGCCGGGGGCCTGGGCGGCGCTGTCGCGTACCCAAGCCTTGCGGTTTCGCCCGGTCTTGCTGTGCTGGTCGGCTTTGTGCACGTCAACGCAAACACCTTCTTGCGTGCGAGCTATGGCTTGCACGTTGGGTGGACCGAAGGCGAAACTCAGGGTGGCGAGTACGGGTATTTCGACGGCGCCAAGGCGTGTCCGGGTTCACCTGGCTGCACGTTTGGCCCGTGGTCGGCCACGGTGCTGGACCCGGCGCGGCCAGACTTGCTGTGGACTTTTCAGCCGGTCGCACTGGCGTCCGGAGCCAGCACCACCCTGCATGGCGTGGCGGTTGCAGCCGTCGCTACGCCATGTGGCAAGAAAACGTGTGGTGGCTGTGAACGCTGCGACGCGGGCAACTGCGTTGCGTTGGGCGATGGCACGCCTTGCTTTGATGGCCTGCCGTGCACCGAAGACGACCGTTGCCAAAGCGGCACCTGCAGCGGCAAGACCAAGACTTGCGGCGGCGCTGGACCGTGTCATGAGGCAGGTGGCTGCGATTCCGCGACCGGAGCGTGCAAGGCGGCGGCCATCAACGAGGGCAAGACGTGCGATGACGGCAATCCCTGCACCGTACAAGACCGGTGTGCCGGCGGCGGTTGCCTCGGCGCGCCCAGAGCCTGCCCCGCGCAGGACGCCTGCCACCGTGGCTACTGCGAGCAAGCCACCGGCACCTGCCGCACCGCACCAACCTATGCAACCGCGTGCCTGTCGGCCGCGCCCGCGCAGAGGTCCGGTGGCGGCGCATCTGACGGTGGTTGCGGCGCCGGTCCGCTCGGCGGTGGCGCGTGGGGCTGGACGGTCGCCTTGCTCGTGCTGACCTGCGCGCACCGGAGGCGCCGGTGAGCCGCGTCGCGGGTTGCGTGGCCGTGCTGGGGTTCTGCGCCGGGTGCATCGAAGTCCGCACGCCCGGCGCGTGGACGTATGCCGCCTTCACCGCCGAGTTGGGCTTGCTTGCCTGCCGGGAGGACCGCGGGTGCGGGACTGGCTTCGGCACAGCGTTCAGCTCGGCGGCATCGTGCGAGCGGCTGCTGGGCCGCCAGTTCTTGGGCTGGCAATGGCAAGACCTGCAGCGGGGCGACATCGCCTTTCAACCTGCCGCGACTGCCTCTTGCATCGATTGGATCGACAGCCAGCGCACCAGCTGTGTGGGTGCCTATGCGCCGGAGAACTGGTCCAAACTGGCCTCGCCGTGCCTGGACGTGTTCGTCGGCCAGCGACAGGTTGGCCAGCCGTGCGGAACCCACGCGCATTGCGCAACCCTTGTGTGCCTTGCGCAGGGCCCGTGTCAGCAGCGACGGTGCCAGCCTGCGCGCAGCGAAGGGCAGGTGTGTCCTGCCATGGACGGTTGCGGTCGCGGCATGCACTGCGGCGCGGACGGCACCTGCCACGCATACCATCGACCCAACAGGGGCGAAAAGTGCGACACCGACTGGGAGTGCGCAGCGGGTCTCACCTGCATGAACGCGACCTGCGTAGCCTTGCGCGGACCTGGCGACACTTGTACCACTTGGGCCAATGTGCAGCCGCGCTGCGGCAAAGGTCTGATCTGCGATGGAACGCAAACGCCCAACCGTTGCAGCGTGCCCGCCGCACGCGGGGGCGATTGCGGCCCGCTGCATCCGTGCGCGTCCGGACTGGTCTGCGACGCCAGCGTGTGCCAGAAACCGGCCGCGGACGGCGAGAAATGCTCAAAGACCCGCGCCAACTGCACCGGAATCGACCGCACCTGCATCGCCGACAGCGACGGCAGCGCCCATTGCGCGCCGCTGCCCGACATCGGTCAGGCTTGCGCACCCAAAGCAGCAACGACAGCGGCCGGTCGGCGCTGCCAGGTCGACTTGTACTGCGATCCTGCGACCGTATCGTGCCGCAAACAGACTGGGCACGGTCAGCCGTGTGCCGGTTCCGGCGAGTGCAGAGACGGGATGGCGTGTCGGGCAGGCCAGTGTGGCGATGGCCTGGCGGTCGGAGACGGTTGCGACCCGCAGCGTGCAGCGGCGTGTGGCCCCGGCCTTTGGTGCAAGCAGGGGCATTGTGCGGCTCTGCTCGCAGGCGGCGGCCTGTGCG
The DNA here is from genome assembly GCA_964230235.1 of Myxococcota bacterium. GTDB lineage: Bacteria > Myxococcota_A > UBA9042 > UBA9042 > UBA9042 > SXRM01. The sequence goes on along the minus strand of CAXRHS010000815.1, from coordinate 2,495 downwards.
GCGGAGAAGGGTCCGCGTGCGCCCCGGGTCTGGTGTGCAGCCAAGGGGTGTGCGTCCTGGGTGGCGGCATCAACGCCATGTGCCAGTCGACCAGCCAGTGCGCCCATGGACTGGTTTGCAGCGCTTTGACCTGCCAGGAGGACCCGTGCAAGCCGGTGCCCTGAGCGCGCAGCGGCTGCTGGCCGCGATGGCCGTCGCGCTGTTGGTTGGTCCGGCGGCCGCCCAGGCTGCGTCGCCGGGGCGCGTGGTCTTGCGCGAACTGCCGACGGTAGACCCGGCCCGCGACGCGCCGCGCAAGTGGCTGCTGACCCACCACGTGTTTGCAACGCCCGACCGCACCACAACCGTTGCCGCGCCAGCGCCGGAAGACGCGACGCCGCAGTTGGGGCCGTCGCCCGTGGCGGCGGTGCAGTTCACGTCGCACGAATCACGCTTTGGCATTCCGCCCGACACCCAGGGAGCAGTCGGTCCTGCGCACGTGGTGGTCGCGACCAATGGCTTTGTGCTGGTGCATACCCGGGCCGGCCAGACGCTATACACGGTTGAACTGGAAGGTCTTTTTCAACTGCCATACTTCCAGTGGGCCGCCGATCCGACCCTGCAATTCGATCCCTGGGGCAAGCGCTGGATCGCGACGGCCATGACGATGAGCGCCTACTCGGTCAAGCGGCAAATGCTCATCGCGCGGTCGGACCACGCCGATCCGACGGGTGCCTGGACCGTGCACGAGGTGGACTACCCCACGGGTGGCACCATCGACCAACCGCGCGCCGCGGTGACGCCATCCGGGCTACTGTTGACTGTGGATGTCTACGAACAGAACTCGCCGTCGGACGCCTGGCTATGGCTGATTCCCTGGCAGGCGTTCGATGGTCCCGGCCTGATGGCCGCGCAACCCATCCATGCGCCACACTTGTCCAGTCCAGCCGCCGTCGCCCAAGGCAACGCCGACCAGGCCTGGTGTCTGGCGTTGTGGCCAGCCAAGCCGCTGCTGCGGCGGTACGCAGCAACCGAGGGCGGCCCACCGCAGGTGGTGGCGCAATGGCCAGTCGACAAGATTCCATGGGCGCTATCCGTCCACGGGAATTGGCCACAGGCGGGGTCGAAGTATCCATTGGACGTGGCGGCTGGCAACCGATCGCACCGAGGCTTGCTGGTCGGCGGATGGACGTGGTGGACGCTGCAAGTCACCACGCACGACGACAGTGCGCCCGCGGCGGCGTGGATGGCCATCGACAGTCAGGGCCACATTGCAGCGATGGGTGTGGTTGACGACGATGACGACACGGTGGCGCGCCTGGTGCCGTCGCTGGCAGTGAGCGAGGCCGGCGCCGTGTTGCTCGGCTACACGAGGTTGGCGAACAACGGCTACGCGTCGGCGGCATACAGCTGGCGAGCACCGAACGATCCCAACGGCACCATGCGCGGCGAGCGCGTGTTTGCGCCCGGGCAGGCTCCGTACGAGGTGGGTTACAGCCAAGACGGGTACTGTCGCTGGGGCGACTACTCGGCCACTGCGCTCGATCCGCTGAACCCGCAGTGGCTGTGGACTTTTCAGCAGTACGCGGCCAAGCCGTTTGGCGACGCATCTCGCCACGGCATCGCGGTCGCTGCGGTGCGGCCGCCTTGTGGCGACAAAGACTGCGCCCAGTGCGAGAACTGCGAGGCTGGCAAGTGCCTTGCCGTTGCTGATGGCATTGCGTGCAACGATGGCTCTCCGTGCACGCACAAGGAAACGTGCAAATCGGGTCAGTGCGTCGGCCTGCCCAAGCCGTGCCCGAGCGGCGGACCCTGCGTTCAGCCAACCACGTGCGATCCCGGTAGCGGTACGTGTGGCTACATGGCGGTCAACGAAGGTGGCATGTGCGACGACGGTTCGCCCTGCACCAGCGGGGACCGCTGCGCGGACGGCGGCTGCGTTGGCAAGCTCAAGGTCTGCCCGCCGCCCGACGACTGCCACCTCAGCCACTGCAGCGGGCCACTGGGAGCGTGTGAGTCCAGTCCAATCCAATCGCCGCACTGCCGAAAACGCGCTACCAGGGTCGCGGCAGCGGCAGGGTGTGCAACTGCTCTGCTGTCTACCGCAAGCCTGTGGTGGCTTGCGCTGCTCGTTGGTGCGTGCATTGTCCGCAAGCGGAGAGCTCAATGAACGCGTCGCGGGCGGTGTGCCTGAGTTGCTTGTTGTGCGTCACAGCGTGCGAGGACCGCGGCGGCGACTTGACCCTCCTGCCGCGCGAGACCTTCTTGCTGGCTTTGATCCAGGCGGCTTGCGAAGAACAGCTGGCGTGCAGCGACCCGGCCGACCAGTGGGTCACGTCGGTCGAACGCTGCGTGCGCTTTGACGGCGCGGGCGTGGACCACGACGTGCGTGCCTGGTACGACATTGACGGCGCACACTATGACGCGACCGCCGCGCAAGCCTGTCGTCAGTGGCTGGCCGACCGTCGGCCGCGCTGTGCTTCGGCGCACTACCCGGGCAAATGGAACACGGCAGC
>CAXRHS010000814.1:0-4131 GCA_964230235.1 Myxococcota bacterium | reverse complement strand
GCGCGCATCCACCTGTCGCAAGCGATGCTGGACGCCGACCTGCTGCCACCCGCCGCGGTTGCCGCCCAGTTTGCGGCGGTCGAAGCCGAGTTCAATGCGATTGGCCAGCAGGCGAGCGCGATTCCGGCGCGGGCCAATCGTGCCGCCGCGTTGGCGCGGGCAGGGCGCTACGGTCAGGCGCTGACGGTCATTCGCAAGCTTCGCGGACTGTTGTTGAACGCTGGGGACCGGTTGGGTGCCCAGGAAGTCGACATCAGCATCTGCGAACTGCTGCTGGCGACCGGCGACCGCGCGGCGTTTGAGCCGGCGCTGGCGGCCTTGCAGGCGTCGGAGTTGCCGCCGCGTTTTCGGCAACGCCTTGCGCTGTTGGAGGCGCGCGACGCCCTGCGCGGTCTTGAACTGGACCGTGCGGCGCGGGCTTTGCGAGCGTCCATTGCCGACGAACCGACCCGCGGCACCCGCTTTTCGGCGGCGCTGGCGCGCGCCCAGCTGGACATGATCCGCGACCGCGAACACGCCATCGACGACCTGTTGGGGTTGCTGCAACAGAGCGCCGACAGCCCGCGCGAAGCGGCTGCGGTCCACGCTGCGCTGTGCGACACGCTGGCGTGGTTCGGCCACCGCGAACGGGCGCTACAGCACGGCCAGCAAGCTCTGCACCGTCTGCGCGAGGCAGGCGAGCCGATGGCGGTGGCCTCGGCCTTATGTGCCTTGGCCACAGCTGGCGGTGGGGCCGCGCTGCTCCAAGACCTGGACATGGCGGTGCTCCGCGAAAGCCCGGACGTTACGGCTTGCGTCACGGCAACGCGCGCAACCGTTTCGGGGGATGCTGCGGCGGCCCGCGAGGCCGTTGGGGCGCTCCTTTCGCAACGCAACCTCGCGTGCGCACTGTGGCTGGCGCGGATGTCATGCCCGGACCCTGCCTTTGTTCAACTGACGGATATTGCATCAGAATTATCGGATGTCGCGATCGCGGACGCCAATTTGGGACCTGAGAAAACGGGCAGCGTCCCGCCGCCCTGACGGCGCTGTCACGGCCGCCAAACTTGACTTGCCGGGCCGGTGTGCTTGGCTATCGTTTGTGCAGGCGGCAGTTGCGCCGCCGTACTTGAAATACCGAGGTTGTCATGTCTTCCGTCGCCGCTGTTCACAGTCTGCCGATCCTTGCGCTGCGCAACGCCGTCCTGTTTCCGGGCGCCGTGATGCCGGTGGTCATCGGGCGCGGCAAGTCGATCAAGCTGCTTGAGAGCCTTGGCGACCGGCGCAGCGCCGTCGTTGGCGTGGTGGCGCAAAAGGACAAGGGCGTTGACAACCCCAAGCCGGGCGATTTGCACTGGGCCGGCTGCACCGGGCAACTGCTCAAAGTGCTGCGCAACGGCGCAGAGACCTACCATGTGGTCATCCGCGGCATGGAGCGCTTCAAGATCCTGCGCTTTGAGCAGGAAGAGCCCTACCTGCAGGCCGAAGTCGAAGTCTTTGCGGAGCGCGCCGACAACGACCCGCAAATCACCGCGCTCGTCCACAATGTGCGCGACACCGCGGTCGAATTGGTCGGCATGGTCCCCGAGCTGCCGATCAACGCCGCGGATCTGCAAGAGAACTTTGAGCACCCTTCGCGTCTGGTCTACCTGCTGCTGACCCACCTCGGTGTGCCAGTCGAGGACAAGATCGACGTGCTGCAAGCGCCGACACTGCACGAGATGCTGACCAAGACCTTGCAGCTGGTCATCCAGCAGGTCGAGATCTTGCGCATCAGCCAGCGCATCAACAGCGAAGTCAAAGGCGACCTCAACAAAAGCCAGCGCGAGTACGTGTTGCGCAAGCAACTCAAGGCCATCCAGAAGGAACTGGGCGAACTCGAAGGCAACGACGGCGACGAACTGGCGGAGTTGGAAGAGCGCCTGCTCAAGGCCAACCTGCCCGAAGACGCGCAGAAGATTGCCACCAAGGAACTCAAGCGCCTGCGCAACATCCAGGCCGGCTCGCCCGAATACACGGTCGCGCGGACCTACCTGGAGTGGTTTGCCGACATGCCGTGGGGCGTGTTGACCGAAGACAACTGGAACCTGGACAACGCGCAAAAAGTGCTGGACAGCAAGCACTATGGCTTGGACAAGGTCAAGAAACGCATCATCGAATACCTTGCGGTCAGCAAGCTCAAGAACAACATGCGCGGCCCCGTGTTGTGCCTCGTCGGGCCTCCGGGCGTTGGCAAGACCTCGCTCGGTCACAGCATTGCCGAGGCGCTTGGCCGCAAATTCCAGCGCTTGAGCCTGGGCGGCGTGCGCGATGAAGCCGAGATTCGCGGTCACCGCCGGACCTACATCGGCGCTTTGCCCGGCAAGATCATCATGTCGCTCAAGAAGGCCGAGTCCCGCAACCCGGTGATGATCCTGGACGAGGTCGACAAGCTGACCCACGACTGGCGCGGCGACCCGACCGCGGCGTTGCTCGAAGTGCTGGATCCAGAGCAGAACCATACCTTTACGGATCACTACCTCGACACGCCGTTTGACCTGTCCAAGGTGCTTTTCATCGCGACCGCCAACACGACCGACACCATTCCGGCGCCGCTGCTCGACCGCATGGAGGTCATTGAACTGGCGGGCTACACCCATGAGGAGAAGTTCCACATCGCGCGGCAGCACCTGATTCCAAAGCAACTGCGCGAGCATGGCCTGGCCGCCACCCAGTGCGCCATCGCCGACAACATCGTCAACCGCATCATCTCGCACTACACCCGCGAAGCAGGCGTGCGCAACCTGGAACGCCGCGTCGCCGATGTGTGCCGGCAGGTGGCCGTGCAGGTCGCCAAGGGCTCCGTGACCGAGAAGGCCGTGGCCATAGAGGACCTGGACGAGATGCTCGGCAACTTCATCTTTGAGCCCGAGGTCGCGACCCGCACCGAGCAACCTGGTGTCGCCACGGGCATGGCCTGGACACGCATGGGCGGCGACCTGCTGTTCATCGAGGCGAGCAAGATGCCCGGAAAAGGCAAGATGCGCCTGACCGGGCAACTGGGCGACGTGATGAAAGAGTCGGCCCAGATTGCGCTCTCGCTGGTCGAGGCCAACGCCGAGCGGTTTGGTATCGAGCGCAAGAACTTTGAAGAGTTCGACATCCACGTGCACTTTCCGGCTGGCGCGGTGCCCAAGGACGGACCGTCGGCGGGTGTGACCATGTTCACGGCGCTGGTCAGTCTGCTGTCGGGTGTGCGGGTCCGCGGCGATGTGGCGATGACGGGCGAGGCGACGCTGCGCGGTCTGGTGCTGCCGGTGGGCGGCATCAAGGACAAGGTGCTGGCGGCGATGCGCGGCGGCATCAAGAAGATCATCCTGCCCGAGAAAAACAAGAAGGACTTGCGCGACATCCCGGCCGAGGCGCGCGAAGGCGTCGAGTTTGTGTTCGCGCACCGGATGGACGACGTGCTGGAGCACGCGCTGGAAGTGCCGCCAAGCGCATGGGAAAAGGGGCAGAGCGTGGCGGCGACAGCGGCAGCGTAGTTGCGCACGCGCCATCGGGCGACTGCCGGTGGCTTGGCGCCTGTGAAAGATCGATTCGATTTTCCACGTTGGCCGGTAGCTTGCCAATTGGGTCGCAAGCTCTCGACTTTGCAAGTCGAATCGCCGCTCCGCTCCGCGCTTGTGTCGATCGACTTGTTTTTACGCGGGCCCTTCGTGGACCGTCCGTCGCGATTGCCAGCCCCAGCCAAACCGGCTACGCTGCCACCATGCGTAACTTTCTTTCCTTGCTTCCGGTTGCCAGCATCGTGCCGTGGCTTGTCTGCTGCGGCGGCGCCCAGACTGTCAAGCAGATTCCGCAGTCGCTGGCGGATCGCTGCACCAACGTCCAGCGCGAGCTGATTGGCAAGCAAACCGCGGGCAAGCATGCGGCGGCGACCGTGCGCTGGCGTGCGGGTGACACCGCCGTGGACTTGGACGAGACCCAGTTGGCCGAGCGGATCCGCGCTGGCAGGGCGGGCGGTCAGACCTGGGTGCTGGCGCGCGGCGGATCGGGCAAAAGCCGGTTGGTCGACGCCGTACAGAGCGGCAATTGCGACCGCGTCGCCACCGTACGGATCGATGCGTCGCTGGAGTTTCGTCCGGCCGCGGAGATGGCCACGGCCAAACG
>CAXRHS010000813.1:0-2050 GCA_964230235.1 Myxococcota bacterium | reverse complement strand
GGTGACCGGGAGGCAAGTCGGTGTGCCAGGTGTAGTTGTCCCAGCCGCGGGCACCGACCGATTTCTCGGGGCCGCCGCCGCGGATCTTGTCGTCGACCAGCGCCATCGAGTTGGCCAGACGGTACTGGGCTTGCACGCGGGTCATGCCGAGCGCGGGCATGCCGCCGCGGAACTTGAGCACCTGCACGCCCGCGCCGCCGGTGGCCTCGACCATCAGCGGGTCGTAGCCTTGGGCCAGCAGTTTCTGCTTGCCAGCTTCGCCGTTGTAGGTATTGGCGATATTGACCAGGACCTGCGCCGTGTAGTCGAAAGCCTGGTCCCAGGTCAGCGGCACCCACGGGTCCTTGCCGCGCTGCAGGTACTTGGGGTCGATGACGCCGGTCTTGGGGTCGCGCGGCATGCCGGCGGCGATCCAGTCGACAAAGCCCTTGCGGCCCATCGGGCGCTTGACGCGGCGGTCGCCGTAGAACTTGCGCACCATCGCGATGCCTTTTTGGCACGCGCGCGGGTCCCAGCGGCTGCTCGACTTGTTGCCGTCGAGGTCAGTGGCGCCGTTGAACTTCCAGGTCGGGCCGAGCCGGGTGACGACGCCGTTCTTGACGTAGGCCGTCAGCAAGCAGTTGTGGGTGTCGTTCGGCGCGCACAGCAGCGTAAAGGTCGAGTCGGACTTGTACAGGTCGCGGTAGACCTTCTCCCAGCCGCGCGACGGGTAGCCCTTGAGCGGGTTGTCGATGGCGACCGCGCCCAGTTGCTGCAGTTCGGCCACGGCGGCCTTGGTCAACACGGCCGCACCGGCGCTGGCGGCGCCGAGGCGAAAGAGGAAGCCGCGGCGGCTGACGCTCGCGGAAGTGGATTGTGCGACCGGGTCCGGCGCTTGATTCGGGTCGAGGTGCTGCGTCATCTTGTGCCTCCAGGCGGGCGTTTGGGTGCGACGAATCGTTCCTGCCGCCGCGTTCAGAGGATAAAGGAGTCGCTTTTACGGGCAACGTCCCAAACGTGATCTGTGACGGGCCTGTGGCAGAGCCAGACAAAGCCGTGAAACTGGCAGCGGTGACGGCTACCCCACAGCCGGCGCGTCAAGCGAAGAGTCAGCAGACAATAGACCTGCAGGTCGGCTGAGTGCCAAGGGCGGCAGGATCGAAAGCGTTTGACAGGGTGCCGAGGCGACGCCCAAGATCAGTTGGGGCCGCCACCGCGGCCGGGACGGGGCCATGCGCGCTTACCTCTGGACCATGCTGGGTATTTCGGTCTTGGCCGCCTGCGGCGATCCACCACTTGAGGCAACGACCCCGACTGCCAGCGCGGACAGCGCGGGGTCGACATTTGGCAGTGACGCCAAGCTGAGCGGCGACAGCGGCGGATCGACGTCCAGCGACAGCAGCACGTCGACACCCGATGGCGATAGCGCCGCTACCCCTGCCGACAGCGGTGGCTCCACGCCCAAGGACACGGCCGCGCCGGATCAAGGTGCCTGCACGCCGGACTGCGCCGGCAAAGGCAAGCAATGTGGCAGCGACGGCTGCGGCGGCACCTGCGGGTTTTGTGCCAGCAACGCCGTGTGCACCGACTTTGTCTGCAAGACCGTCGGCGGCGGCGACGCCTGCAAGGCCTTGACCTGCGACGCCAATGCCGCGTGCGCCATCGGCACCGACGGCATCGCCAAGTGCACCTGCAAGGCCGGCTACGCGGGCGACGGCACCAAGTGCGTGCTCACAGACTGTGCCATCGACAACGGCGGCTGCGACAACAACGCGACCTGCACACCCAAAACCAACGCTGCGCCGACTTGCGCGTGCAAGACCGGCTACGAGGGCGACGGCAAGACCTGCAAAGACATCAATGAATGCGAAAAGAAGACCGCGCAGTGCGCCCCGCATGCCGTCTGCACCAACACCGAAGGCAGCTACGACTGCAAGTGCGATGCCGGCTTTGTACGCAACAATTGATGGCATCCGACGTGTACTTTTGTACGATGAATGTTGCATGCAGCTCTTTCAATCAAGAAACCATACTGAATTACTATGTAAATATTTAAATTTACCCATAAAAA
>CAXRHS010000812.1:0-30183 GCA_964230235.1 Myxococcota bacterium | reverse complement strand
TTTGCCGTTGCACAGCTCGGCCGACGGCACCGCCGCGTCGCACAGCGTCAGGCCATCTTTGCCGCAAAACCGGCTGCCCTTGCAGGTACCAAACGGCGAGGTCTGCTGGCAGGTGGTTGTCAACTGCGCCACTTGCGCGGTCGGGCTGCAGGCGCAAAGGCCAATCTGCTGGCGGCACTGGCCAGCTTGCACGCCGTTGTGGTTCTCGCTGGCGCAAAAGTAGCCTTGCGGGCAGTCGGCGTCGGCTTTGCACTCGGTGCCGCAAAACGAACCGTCCTTGCCGTAGTCGACGCAAAACTGGATGCCGCCGCCGAGCGTATTCTTGCAGTCGGCGTCGACCTTGCACGGGTCGCACAGCTTGGGGTACTTGGCGATGCACACGAACACGGTGTCGCTACCGGGCACCGGGCCGCACGCGAAGCCCTTGGGGCAGCTGTCGGTGCAGGTCTTGCTGCACTGCTTGCCGACCGCGGTCGGCAGGCATGCGGCGCTGGCGCACTCGCTGTTGTCGCTGCACGGCCAGCCAAAGCTGCCAGGGGCGGGCGGCAGATCGGCAACCGCGACGTCGGGCGCGGCGTCGGCCGGGACCGTTACCCCAAGGTCTGCCAGCGGTTGCGAACCGTCTGCCGCGCTGTCCGCCGGGTCGTCGGCATCTTTGGCAAACACGGCGCCGACGTCGGTGGCGGTGGTGCCGCCGGTTTCCGGGGCGCTGGTGCCGGTGGTGTTGGCGGCATCTTCGCAAGCGCCCAACAGCAGCGCTGTGGCTGCCGTGGCAACGATCCGCAGCGAGTTCCGTTTGAACATGGGGCGCCTCCCGCGCGTAGCCGACCGGCCAGACAGGCAGGCTACGGCATTGCGCAGCGGGCGGCAACGGGCCAAAGCGGTGCGCGACAGCACCCGTGCGTCACGGCGCTGTCAGCGGCCGGCGCAGCTGGTCGACGTCGCCAGGCTAGTCGGCATACACAAAGGCAATCTCGCCATCGCGGGCGTCGACCACCACGTGCGCGCCCGGCGGAAAGCGTCCGCCCAGAATCTCCTTGGCCAGCGGGTTCTCCAGGCGGTTCTGCAGCGTGCGCTTGAGCGGCCGCGCGCCAAAGTGCGGGTCATAGCCCTCGTCGGCGAGCAGCTTTTTGGCCTCGTCGGTCACGGTCAGGCCGAGCTTGCGATCCGCGAGCCGGGCGCGAAAGCGCTGCAGCTGGATGTCGACGATGTGCACCATGTCCTGCTGGCGCAGCGCGTTGAACACCACCACCTCATCGATGCGGTTCAAGAACTCTGGCCGGAAGTGCCGGCGCAGCTCGTCCTGGACCACGGACTTAACCGCCGTGTCGCCCTTGGCCTGCAAGATGAGCGAGCTGCCGATGTTGCTGGTCAGCAGCACCAGCGTATTGCGAAAATCGACCTGGCGGCCCTGGCTGTCGGTCAGCCGGCCTTCGTCGAGCAGTTGCAGTAGCACATTGAGCACGTCCGCGTGCGCCTTCTCGATTTCGTCGAAAAGCACCACGCTGTACGGCCGACGGCGCACGGCTTCGGTCAGCTGGCCGCCTTCTTCGTGGCCGACGTAGCCGGGCGGGGCGCCAATCAGCCGGGCCACGCTGTGTTTCTCCATGTACTCGCTCATGTCGATGCGGACCATCGCAGCTTCGTCATCGAACAAGAACGCGGCCAGCGCCTTGACCAGCTCGGTCTTGCCGACGCCGGTCGGTCCCAGAAAGATGAACGAGCCAAGCGGCCGGTTGGGGTCCTGCAGGCCCGAGCGCGACCGCCGCACCGCGTTGGCGACGGCTTCGATCGCCTCTTGCTGGTTGATAACCCGCTTGGACAGCTGGCTTTCCAAGTGCAAGAGCTTGGCCATTTCGCTCTCGAGCATCTTGGTCACCGGCACGCCGGTCCACGCCGACACCACCTTGGCCACTTCGTCGGCGGTGACCTCCTCATGCAGCATGGCACCATTGGCTTGCAGTTCCGCGAGCTTTTGCTGCGCGTCTGCAATCTGCTTTTTGAGCTGCGGAATCTCGCCGTACTGGAGCTTCGCCGCCGTCTCGTTGTCGTAGCGCCGCTGGGCCGCTTCGAGCGCGTGTTGCTTGTCCTCGACCTGGGCCTTGAGCGCGCGGATGCCGTCGATGAGCTTCTTTTCGTTCTGCCAGGCCGCGCGCTTGCCGGTGGCCGTCTCTTTGAGCCCGGCCATCTCCGCCTGCAACGACGCCAGCCGATCCTTGCTGGCCGCGTCGTCCTCACGCCCCAGCGCAGCCTGCTCGATTTCCAGCTGCTGGATGCGCCGCTGCAACTGGTCGATCTCGGTCGGCAGGCTGTCGATCTCCATGCGCAAGCGGCTGCCGGCCTCGTCCATCAGGTCCACGGCCTTGTCGGGCAGGAAGCGGTCGGCGATGTAGCGGTGCGAGAGCGTCGCCGCCGCGATCAACGCCGCGTCCTGGATGCGCACGCCATGGTGGGTCTCGTACTTGTCCTTGAGCCCGCGCAAGATGCTGATGGTGTCGGCCACACTCGGCTCTTCGCAGTGCACGGGCTGAAAGCGCCGCTCCAGCGCAGCGTCTTTCTCAATGTATTTGCGGTATTCGTCGAGCGTAGTGGCACCGATGCAGTGCAACTCGCCGCGCGCCAGCGCCGGCTTGAGCATGTTGCTGGCGTCCATGCTGCCTTCGCCTTTGCCGGCGCCGACCAGGTTGTGCAGCTCGTCGATGAACAGGATGACCTGGTCCTGGGCGTCGGCCAGCTCCTTGAGCACGGCCTTGAGGCGCTCTTCGAACTCGCCGCGGTACTTGCTGCCGGCGACCATCGACGCCAGATCCAGGGCCAGCAGCTTTTTGCCGCGCAGCCCCTCGGGCACGTCGCCTTGGACGATGCGCTGCGCCAGACCCTCGACAATCGCGGTCTTGCCCACGCCGGGTTCGCCAATCAGCACCGGGTTGTTCTTGCGGCGGCGGCTCAGCACCTGCATCACCCGCCGCACCTCGTCGTCGCGGCCGACCACCGGGTCGAGCTTGCCCTGGGCGGCGACGGCGGTCAGATCGCGGGCGTACTTCTCCAGCGCCTGGAACTGGCTTTCGGCCTCTTGACTGTCGACCCGCGCCGAGCCGCGCAAGGGCTTGAGCGCGGTCAGGATTTTCTCGCGGGTCAGGCCGCGGTCGGCCAGCGCCTTGGCAGCTGCACCTTTGCGGTCCGCCAGCATCGCCAGCAGCAGGTGCTCGGTCGACACGTAGTCGTCTTTGAACTTGCCGCGCTCTTCATCTGCGGCTTCAAAGAACGCTTGCAACCGCTCCGAACCCACCAACCCCGGCCCGGACTGCGCCTTGACTGCCGGCAAGCGGCCGATTTCGCGGGCCATCTCGTCGCGCAACGGCTCCACCGGCACTTCCAGGCGCGCGAGCAGGGGCTTGACCACGCCATCGACGTTGCCGCACAGCGCCCACAAGATGTGCTCTGGCTCCAAGAACTGGTGGCTGCGCCGAATCGCCTCTTCACCGGCGAGCTTGAGCGCCATCTGCGCGTTGTTGGTCAGCTTGTCCTGCATCGTCGCCTCCCGGCGGGCACAGGTCTGCGCCGCCGCAAAAGCCCGGTCGTGGGCCCGATGCCCGCGAACCGATTGTCTTTTGCGGCAGGCAGGAACCGTGCGACCGCCGCCGGGGACTAGGCTAGGATGGGGGCGGGCGGTGTCAAGGACGGGTGTATGCTTGTCGGGAGGTCGGCGAGCTTGCTTGACGCGACCTGTGCAGCGACCCGTTTGGACAGCCCCGAGCGGGATTGCGGGTTCTTGACCATGCCCCTGTTCCTGAGCCTGACCGGCAGCCCCTCGAAAGGCTGACCCTGGCGGCGGCAGTTTCTGAAAGGCAGCCAGAGCCTGAGCCTGCATGGCCAGGGTAGGTTTGCGGCCGGCCTTGCGTGCGTTGGGGTCCGTGTAAGAATAACTCGATCGCCATGCCGAGTAGCGGAGCGGCGAGTCGGCTTGCAAAGACGCGAGCTTGCGACCCACGGAACCAGCAAACGGGCCCAGTGGAAAATCGAGTAGATTTTTCACGGGCCCTTCGTGGAAGCCGAACGGGCCCCAAGCCGTGGAGCTCAATTCACAACGGTTGATGGACGTCGGCTGACGACCTGGGCGCAGTCGCTAGCCATCGCGCAACTCTTCCTCGGTCAACTTGGCCTGCCGCAAAATCGCCCGCAGCGTGCCGTTTGGTACATCGCCGCGGTGCATGGCAACGTAGGTCATGCGGCCATCCGGATGACGCAGCACCAGATGCGAGCCAGACTGGCGTACCCGCACAAAGCCTAGGCGCTCCAGGCGCCGCACCAAATCAGCCGCGGAGAACGGCATGGCCACCCGCCTCGACGTGACCCACAAACGCAGTCGTATCGGCCGGAGCTGCCACACCTTGATCGGCTAGCGCCTGCAACCAAACGTCTGCCAGATCGCGGGCGGCAGCGAGTGCACCCTCGACGCCAAGGCCATGCGTCGTCAAATCGAGCGCTGGAATGCGCGCGTAGTACCAGCCGGGCTGATCCAGTTCACGGGTTGGCTCCAGCAGCACGGTGTAACGCATGGCCAATTGCCCTGGCGCCGTCGGGCGCCGTCAAAGGGTAGCAGGCACGCAGACCGGTGCCAAACGCGGGCCGTCTTGCGGGCAACCGCGCGCAACCCTGGGCCCGAGTCCACCGCGTCCGAGACCAGTACCGCAAGGAGTTCAGCCGCCAGGTATGCGACCACCGCCAACGCGCCGGCCTGACGCGGCACGACAGGGCCGCTCTGCGCCCACCAACCGCGGCCCCGACTGGGCATTGACCGGCGGCAAGCAGGCGATTTCGCGCGCCATCTCGTCGCCCGTGGGCTCCGCCGGCACTTCCAGGCGCGCCAGCAACGGCTTGACCATGCCGTCCACATTGCCGCACAGCGCCCACAGGATGTGCTCGGGCTCCAAGAACTGGTGGCTTTTGCGAATCGCCTCTTCGCCGGCGAACTGGAGCGCCATCTGCGCGTTGTTGGTCAGCTTGTCCTGCATCGTCGCCTCCCGGCGGGCACAGGTCTGCGCCACCGCAAAAGCCCGGCCGCGCGCCCGATATCCTCGAACCGATTGTCTTTTGCGGCCCGCCGAAACTGCGCGACCGCCGCCGCGGACTCGGCTTCGATGGTGGCGGGCGGTGTCAAGGACGGGTGTATGCTTGTCGGGAGGTCGGCGAGCTTCCTTGACGCGACCGCGGGCGTTTCATCACACTGCGGCTGCCGGCGAGTCCACCTCGCCACAGGTGCCAGATGCCGGACGCCCTCGCCTGGATGGACCGAATCGAAGTCGTACCCGGTCGCCGCAGCGGCAAGGCGTGCGTGCGCGGGACGCGTATCACCGTATACGACGTGCTTTCGTACTTGGCGGCAGGGATGTCGGCCGAGGCCATCGTCAGTGACTTTCCCGACCTGACCCACGATGACGTGATGGCCTGCTTGGCCTTCGCGGCCCGCCGCGAAGCGGTGCAGTTGCGGCGTGCTGCGTGAGGCTGCTGCTCGATGAGAACCTATCACCGCGCTTGCCGCGCCTGCTCGCCGGAGTGGTCGAGGCGGTTCATGTGCGCGACATTGGCCTGCGCGGCCGCGACGATCTGCGTGTGTGGGAGCACGAGCGCGCAAATGCAATGGTCATCGTGAGCAAGGACTGGGACTTCGTCGATCTTGCGGCTGCGCAGGTGCCACCGCCGTGGGTGGTGCACCTGGATATCGGCAACTGCACTGTTGCGCAGTCGGCAGCGGCAATTCGCGCTGGGCTGGCCGAGATCTTTGAATTGTGCAGGGGTGACGCGACTGCCTGGACGGTCCTGGCAAGGGCCGGTTCCGATTAGAAGGCCGATACCATACAGGATTGCGATGACCCGAGGTCATCGACATTGGCTGTTTGTGCTTGCTCAGTGGGTCGCAAACTCGCGGCTTTGCAAGCCGACTCGTCGCTCCCTCCTGACGGTTGGTTTGACCTCATCTCAAGGCGATTCTGTAAAGGCCGCGGACATGGCGCGCTTGGAGACCCTGATGGCGACGCCAACTGGGTGTGGGGACGCTGGCACCGCCCGCGCGCACGATTGGGGTGGCGTTGTTGGGGGTCAAGGTGCGGTGGCGGCGTGCGGCGTGAGGTGGACCGCGATTGCCAAATGCTCGCGTCGCCAAGGCCAACTGGGTCTGTTAGGCTGATGTTGCGGGTAGCGGTTCGTCGACCAGAGCGAACATGACTGCGACGCACGCCAGGCCGAGATTGCACGCGGCAGCACTCGCCTGCCTGACGGCACTCGCCAATTGCACGGAACCGATCGCAACCGTAAGCGACCCGGCCGCTATCGTGAGCGGCAGCGATGCCAAATCCGTGGCCAGCCCTCGGACGACGGACAGCGAAGATCGCGTCGACCAAATTGAGGCAGTGACGGACGGGAACACCTGCGCTTCATGCGCGCAAGCGGACGCCGCGGGCGTCGCGCCTGGCAAGGACGCCGCCATAACGGCAGATTGCTCCAAGGAGATCCAGCCAGACGCCAGCGCCATACCCGGGGAAATGGTCATGATTCCGGCTGGCAAATTCCTGATGGGCTGCGTGCCCGGCGATGGCGACTGCGAACCTTCTGAGAATCCGCAACACGAAGTCTACCTGGAGGCATTCTACATCGACGTCTTTGAGGTTACCTATGCGGCTTACAAAATCTGCGTTGAGGTAGGAGCGTGCGGGATGCCCGCCGGCAAGGGCAACCACTGCAATTGGCACGCCCAGGGCAAATGGCATCATCCCGTCAACTGCGTCGAGTGGTTTCAGGCTCACCAGTACTGCAAATGGGCGCACCCTCAAGGCCGCCTGCCCACAGAGGCGGAGTGGGAAAAGGCCGCTCGCGGCGGACTGGTGGGTGCCAAGTTTCCCTGGGGCAATCTGGCGCCCAGCTGTTCGCCCTGCGCTCAAAACTCGGCCGTGTGGGATGACGGCAGTGCAGCGTGCACTCTCGACGGCACCCGGCCAGTAGGCACTGCCGGCCCCAATGGCTACGGCCTGTATGATATGGCCGGCAACGTCCGGGAGGTGGTCAATGATTGGTTCGACGCTGGTTTCTACGCAAAGTCACCCAACTACGGCCCAACAGGGCCACCGGTGACCAACCTGCGGGTTTGGCGCGGCGGCGACTACCAGGCCGACAGCGCGAAGCAACTGAGGGCATCCCAAAGGACTGTGGTATTCGCGGCTGCGGCACTGCCAACGCAGGGGTTTCGGTGCGCTCGCTCTGCGCAATAGCCGAACCTCGGCCTGCACGCATTGCGCCGGTCCGCCGGGGAACGCCGGCCTGTGCTGAATCCGTCGAACTGGTCGACTACCACTAGGGGACCCAATGACGACGAAACACGCCCCAATTCACCCTGGCGAGGTACTGGCGCTCGACTTTCTTGAACCGCTCAAGCTCTCCCAGTACGCGCTGGCAAAAGCGCTGGCTGTCCCGCCGCGCCGCATCAACGAAGTCGTGCATGGCACCCGTGGCATCACGGCGGACACAGCCTTGCGGCTCTCGCGCTATTTTGGCTGCTCAGCGGCGTTCTGGATGAACCTTCAGTCGCGCTATGATCTGGAATTGCAGAGCGATCGTGCCGCCGCTCGCATTGCTGCCGAAGTGCTTCCGCGGGCGGCTTGACGACAGGTTCCACGACCCGCGTGAGTCACAAAGCAGCCCGCTCGCCGAGGGCGAGCCCTCAGGCTCAAGGACAACTCTTCTTACTCTCGCACTTCTTGCCCACCGAGCCGACCGGCGTGCACAAGTCTTCCGTACACGGATCGCCATCATCACAGGCATTCTTGCCCCCGGCGCACTTGCCTTTGGCACACGCATCGCCCGCCGTGCACGGATTGCCGTCGGTGCACAAGCTGCCATCAGGCTCCATCCCGCCGCCCGCGCACACGCCCTTGGTGCAGCCGTCGTCGTTGGTACATGGGTTGCTGTCGCTGCATGGGCTGCCGTCGGCCTTGGCCTTGCCGCTGCACAGCGTGGCGGTGCAGAGATCGCCGGTGGTGCACGATTGGCCGTCGTTGCAGGCACTGCCGTCGGGTAGCGGCGGCGCCGCGCACTGCCCGTTGTTGGGGTCGCAGGTGTCGGCGGTGCACGGCTTGCCGTCGTCGCACGGCTTGGGGTTGCCGAGGCACTGGCCGACCACGCACACATCGTTGACGCTGCACGGGTTGCTGTCGTCGCAAACCGCGCCGCTCTGGCCGTCGGCTTTGCACACGCCGCTCGCGAGGTCGCAGACATCGGCGGTGCACGGGTTGCCGTCGTTGCACACACTGCTCGATTTGCACGAGGCGTCAAACACTTGCACGTCGTCGATAAACGGCCCGCTGCCCGCGCCCGATCCGGCCTGACACGCGCTGGCAAAGCGCAGCCGCAGCTTGACCTTGAGCCCGCCCCACTGCGACAGGTCAAACTCGCTCGCGGTCCACGCGGTCGAGGGTTGGAGCGTCGCCAGCAGCGTCCATTTGCTGTTGCCGAGCGGCTGCAGTTCCAGCGTTGCCGACTCGCCTTGCGCGGGTTGCCAGGTGCCGGCGACGTTGATGCGCGCTTTGACTGGCGTACCGAACTTGAGACCCTGCAGCGAAATCAGCGGCGACACCGCGTACTGGTCCAGCTTGGTCACGCCCGCCGGGCACGCGGTGTGCGCGCCGTCGTTGAAGTTGAGCGAGCAATCGGGCGACAGCGGCGGCGGCACCGCCGGCGACCCATCCATTGCCCAGGCCGGCGCGCCCGGCACCAGCGCGGCGTCACGCTGCCAGTAGGTATTGGCCGGATCGCCGCAACTAAACGTCGCTTCAAATGGCAGGGTCACTTCGCCGCAGTTGTCGATGAGCTTGTAGTAGCAGCCCAGGCCGACGTCGCACAGGTCGGCGCTGCAGGCGTAGCCGTCCTCGCAGTCTTTGGCCTGGCCGAGACATTGGCCTTGCTGGCAAGTGGTAGCGACCGTGCAAGCGTTGGCGTCGTCGCACTCGCCCTGCAGCGGGGTCGGCACGCAGCCATTGGCGATGCATTTGGTCGGCTTGCACGGGTCTTTGGGCTGGGCGCACGCGGCATCGTTGCTGCAGGTGGTCGGCTGCGCCACCTGCAAGCGCAAGTCGTCCACGAACCAACCGGGCGTCTCGTTGTCAAACTGGTCGACGGTGTCGTAGCGCAGCTTGACGATGATGGCCTTGCCGGCGAATTTGTGCAGCGGTACCCGCACCTTGCTCCAACGGCCGCGCCGCAAGTGGTTGGGCAGTTGGATAAGCTCTTGCACGATGGTCGAACCCGGCAAGAACACCTCAATCGTGCGCTTGTCTTTGAGACCGCTGACGTCGCCGTCGTGCCACGAGAAAAGAGCCAACTGCGCCGATCCCTGCAGCGGCACCTGCACCACCGGCAACGTGACCGCGCCCTTGATCGGCACGCCGATGTCGACGTTGCTGTCGTTGTTGTAGTTCAGGCTGCACGGGGCCGAGTGCGGCGTGGGCGCGGCCGGCAACGCGTCCACTTTCCAGCCGATGCCGCTGACCACCGGGTCAAACTCCCACGTTGGCGGCGCGGCGCAGTTGTCAAAGCTGCTGGCGGCCAGGGCCACACAACTGTCGACCGCGGCGCCCTCGCAAATCCCGTGTAAGCATGCGGTCTTTGTGGTGCAGGGATCGCCGTCATCGCAGATCGTGCCATTTTGCAAGTCGCTGTGGGTGCAGCCAGACAGTCCTTCGCCGGTCGTTTCGCACAGATCGAGCGTGCAGGGCTCGCCGTCGTCGCAGGCACTTTGCAGGCCGGCCTTGCACACGCTGTTTTCGCAGGTGCTCGCCAGCGAGCAGGGGTTGCCGTCGTCGCAGCCGGTGCCGTCTGGGGTCATGGTGCCGGACTGGCACTTGCCCTTGAAGCAGGTCTGTCCCTTGGTGCACAGCGCCGGGCTGCTGCACGGTGCGCCATCGGCCACCACGGTCGGCCCCCCGCAAACACCACCGGTGCACGCGTCGGGCCCGCTGCACGAGTTGCCGTCGTCGCACTTGCTGCCGTCGACCTTGGTCACCGACGAACAACCGGTCGCCGGGTCGCAACTGTCGAGCGTGCAGGGGTTGCCGTCGCTGCACTCCTTGGGCTTGCCGACACACCCGCCCTTCCAGCACTGGTCGGCCACCGTGCACGCATCGGCGTCTGTGCAGGTGACCTGGTTGGGCAGGTGCAGGCACATGCCGAATTCGCACAGGCCATCGGTGCACGGCTCACCGTCGTCGCATTGGGCGCTGGACTTGCACAGGTCGGGTTTGGACGACACGACTTGCAGTTCGTCCACAAACCAGCCCTTGCCCGATTGGGCTGTGCAATTCAGGCCAGCCCAGCGCAGGCGCAGCTGGACGGTTTTGCCGTTGAGTTTTGCTAGGTTGACGCGCACGCGCTGCCACACCTTGGACCCTGTGGCGTTGTCTTGCCACAGCGCAATGGGCACGGTCTGAAAGCCGTCGGCGCTGACCTCCAGCACCCGCAGGTTCTGGTTGGCGCCGGTGCCGACGTCGTGCCAGCTCCACAGCCACAGCGCCGGATTGGCGAGGCCGGCGAGCGGGATCGGCGCACTGGTGGCACTGGCCTTGCCGGCGACCCCGTTGGCGCACGGCAGCGCCACGCCGTCGTTGACGTTGAGCGAACAAGCCCCACCTTTGGCAGCCGGCGGCGCCGGCGTGCCGTCGATGGCAAAAGACACCGTGCCGGGCGCCGGCAGCGGCGCAAGCTGCCACGCGTCCCCGCAGTCGAGCGGGTTTTGCCAAGCAATGGCGCACGGCGCCGGCTTGCCAACGCAGGCGCCCATCGAGCAGTGATCGTTGCTGGTGCACGGGCTGCCGTCGTCACAGGGGGCGCCGCCGTTGACCTTGTCCCACAGGCAGGTGCCGCCCGCGACGCAGTTGTCTTTGGTGCAAGGGTTGCCGTCGTCGCACTTGTCGCGCACGACACAAAGCCCATTGATGCAGAAGTCACCGACCGTACAGGCGTTGCCATCCGGGCAAGGATCGCCGTCGGGCCGCGGTGAAAACACGCAGCCTTTGACAGCAAGGCAGGCGTCGAGCGTGCACACGTCTTTGTCGTCGCAGGGCGTCGGCTTTCCGGGTGCGCAGTCGCCGGCCGCGGTGCAGCTATCCGCGGTGGTGCAGGCCGTGCCGTCCTGGCAGGTGCCCGACTGCGGCATGTGGCTGCATGCGCCGCTTTGCAGGCAAAGGTCGACCGTGCAGGCGTTGGCGTCGTCGCAGTCCTTGGCTAGCACGCATGCCTGGCCACTGCCGGACTCGATCGCAAGGTCGCGCACCAGCCAGCCAAGTCCAGGCGTCTCGGGACAACCGACCGAGTCGAACACCAGCCGCACCTGAATCTGCTTTCCCTTCCAGGCCGACAGATCGTAGCGCAGCGGCCGCCACACGCCGGGCGGGTCATCGTCGTTGGTCAGCAGCGCAAGCGGAGTGATGACCAGGCCGGCCGGGCCAGGTACGGCCACGTCGATCCAGCGCAGATGCACCTTGGGGTCTTTGCCTACGGCGTTCAGACTTTGCAACCGCAGCACTGGGCGCTCCTGGCCGAGCAGGTCAACGGTCCATGCCGCAGTGCCGGTCAGCTTGGGCTGGCCAGAGCACGAGAGCCCGATGCCGTCCGAAAACGCCAGCGCGCAGCCCTGGCCGGCGGTCTCGGGTACCGCCACGATCCGCCAGGCCGCCTCGCCCGTCGCCGCTTCGGGCAGCGACCAGCCGTCGGACACGTCCGAGCACGTCACCTTGGTTTGCTGGATGGTGGCACACGCGACTGCGGCGCCTTCGCACTTGCCGGCGGCCGTGCACAGGTCGGGTTCGCTGCACGCGGTGCCGTCGCTGCACGCGGTGCCGGCGAGCACCTTGAAGTGCGAGCAACTGGAGCCCGCACAGTAGTCTTGGGTGCACGGATTCTTGTCGTCGCAGGCAAACCGCGCCACGCAGGTTCCGGCGTGGCACAGGCTGAGGTCGCTGCACGGGTCGCCGTCGTCGCAACTCTGACCTTCGCCGGCGGCAGCAGCCGCGCACTGTCCGGTGGACAGGTCGCAAACATCATAGGTGCACGGGTTCTTGTCGTCGCACGTTTTGGCCGGGCTGCCCGCGCAAACGCCGGCTTTGCAGTTGTCGCTGGCGGTGCACGGGTTGCCGTCGTCGCATGCCCCGGTCCAGTCGCTGCCGTTGCATTCGCCTGCGCTGCACTTTTCGCCGACCGTGCAAGGGTTGCCGTCGTCGCAAACGCCGCCCAGCGCCGGCTTGCCCTGGCAGACACCGAGCTTGCAGGCGTCTTGCAGCGTGCACGGATTGTCGTCGCTGCAGCTACCGCCGCTGAGCGGCTTGTGGTTGCACAGCTTGTTGGCTGGCACACACACGTCGCCGGTGCACGGGTTGTCGTCGTCGCAGTCGCCGGCCTTCTTGCAGAAGGCGTCCTTGACCTCGATGTCGTCGACAAACGGTCCGGTCAGGTTGGCGGCTTTGGCGCAATCGGGCGCGTGCATGAGCCAGCGCAGCCGAAAAGACGCCGGTGTCGGCGCCGGCAGCTTGACGGTGTGGCGTTGCCAGGCACCGCCGAGCGCACCGCCTTCGTGGGTCTGCACGGTTTGCCAGGCGGTCTGACCCTTGGCTTGCACTTGCAGCGAAAGCACATCCTGGGTGCGCCAGGTGCCCGCGAGCCAATAGTGCACGGCCAACGCCGATTCCACGCCAAGACCCGCTGTCGAGAACCACGGACTGGTCGCGGTGCCGGAGACATCGGCGCCATCGGGCGCGCACTGTAGCGACGGCCCCAAGTTGAAGTTCAGCGAGCAGTACGGCGACTTGTAACCGGGCGTGAACACCCCAAGAGCGGGCGCGGCATCCAACCCCCAGCGTGGCGAACCCGGCGGTGCGACCGACACCTCCCAAGCCGGCTTGCTGCCGCACGCAAAGGGCTGCTTGTACGGCAGTTTGACCACACAGCCGGGCTGGTCGGTGTGCGCGCAACCGGTCGCCTTGTCGCAGCTATCGGTGGTGCAGGGGTTGTCGTCGTCGCAGGCCTCAATGGCGTCGCTGTGGGTACAGCCAGCCTTGCCCGAACACAGGTCGTTGCTGCATGGGTTCAGGTCGTCGCACGACGCGCCGTCGTCGGTCGCGTTGTTGCAGTTGTCGTCCAGGCCGTTGCACAACTCGGCCTTGGGCTCTGGCCCGTCGCACGGCGAGAGGCCACCTGCGCTGCAAGTGCGCTTGCCCTGGCACTTGCCGGCGCTGTTGACAACCGAACAGGTGCTCGACAGCTTTTTTTGCACCGCGCGCGGCGAACAGGCACACGCTGCAGCGGTCGGCATGCACTGCCTGGCCACAGCGCCGCTGGTGGTGCTGACCTCTTCGCACGCGAATTCCGGCGGACAGTCGGTCGAACTCAGGCACTTGACCCCGCAGCGGCCACCGCCGTCGGGCCAGGCCACGCATGCAGCACCGGGTGCACCTGGTGCCTTGCAATCGTTCTGGGTGTCGCACGGATCGCACAGGGTCAGCGTCGAATCGACGCACACCTTGGCGCCGGCGACCAATTCGCAGATTTCGCCGTAAGGGCAGTCCTTGCTGGTGCTGCACGCAGCGGCGCACTGCTGGGTGCCGTCGCGGCGCTCGACGCAGGCGGTGTCGCAGGTGTTGTGCTGGCTGCACGGGCAACCGGCCGCGCGACAGACCACCGCGCCGTCGGGCGCGACGGTCGCATCGGGGCCGACCACAGCGGTCGCGTCGCCCGGCAGCCCGGCGTCGGTCGCGTCTTTGCTGGCAGTGGCGGGCGGGTTCGCCGGCCCGCCGCATGCGACGGCGACGGCCAGCCACAGCCACCCCGACCGTGACGCGAGACGGTCCGCGCGACCATGTCGGTATGCGGCGTAAGAGGGGGGCACGACCGAGCCGAGCGCGCGCATCGCGCGATGCAGGCCGGCAGTGTACCACGGCGGCCAGGGCCGCGCACCAGCGCAAAATTCGTCGCTGGCGCGCGGCCTTGCCGCAGAATTGCTCAGTTCAGACGCAGGTTGCCGAACTTCTCTTTGACCAGGTCACCGATGGTGGTGGGGCCGGCAACCGGGTTCTCAAAGTTCGACTCATCGTCGTCGTTGCCCACGCGCTTGATCGACAGACCCAGCTTGCGCTCTTCGGGGATAACGCTGATGATCTTGACCTTGACGGTCTGGCCTTCCTTGAGCGCGTTGTGGATGTTCTCCACCTTCTCTTCGGCGATCTCGCTGATGTGCAAGAAGCCTTCGATGCAGTCGTCGAGCTCGATGATGGCGCCAAAGTCGAGCAGCTTGGCGACCTTGCCTTCGTGGCTCGACCCGCGGCCGTAGCGGCGCTGCACGTCTGACCACGGGTCCGTCAGCAACTGCTTGATACCCAGGCTGAAGCGCTCCTTCTCCGGGTCGATGGCCAGCACCACCGCCTCGACCTCGTCGCCCTTCTTGAAGATGTCTTGCGGGTGCTTGACCTTGCTCGACCAGCTCAGGTCGGTGACGTGGCACAGGCCATCGATGCCGTCTTCGATGCCGATAAAGACGCCGAAGTTGGTGATGTTGCGCACGGTGCCTTTGACCTTGCTGCCCACCGGGTAGGTGTGCATCAGCACGTCCCACGGGTTCTGCTCGATCTGCTTCATGCCAAGCGAGATGCGCTTGCCTTTGCCGTCGATTTCCAGGATCACCGCTTCGACGTCGTCGCCAATGCTCAACACCTTGCTCGGGTGCTTGACGCGCTTGGTCCAGCTCATCTCGCTGATGTGAATCAGGCCCTCGACGCCGCCTTCGAGTTCGATGAAGGCGCCGTAGTCGGCCAGGCTCACCACCTTGCCCTTGCAGCGCTGACCGATGTGGTACTTGCTGTCGATCGACATCCACGGGTCTTCGAAGTTCTGCTTGAGCCCCAGGCTGACGCGCTCGCGATCGGCGTCGTACTTGAGCACCTTGACCTTGACCTCTTGACCCACCTCAAACAGCTCCGACGGGTGGTTGACCCGCGCGTAGCTCATGTCGGTGATGTGCAAAAGCCCATCGATGCCGCCCAGATCGATGAACGCGCCGTAGTCGGTGATGTTCTTGACGATGCCGTCGACCACCATACCGACTTCGAGCTTGCCGAGCGTCTGGCTTTTGAGCGCCTCGCGCTGCTTCTCCAGCAGTGCCCGGCGGCTGAGCACGATGTTGCCGCGCTTCTTGTTGAACTTGATGACCTTGAAGTGGAAACGCTGACCGATGTACTTCTCGAGGTTGCGCACCGGCCGCAGATCGACCTGGCTGCCCGGCAAGAACGCCTTGACGCCGATGTCGACCGTGAGGCCGCCTTTGACGCGCCCGGTGATGACGCCTTCGACGAGTTCTTCTTTTTCGCAAGCGTCGGCGATCTCGTCCCAGATCTTGAGGCGATCGGCCTTCTCTTTGCTCAGTTCGACCAGGCCGTTTTCGTTCTCGCGGTTCTCGACGTAGACGTCGATCTCGTCGCCCGGGTGCACCGACAGGGTGCCGTCGTGCTCGGCGAACTCAGCGACCGGGATCTGACCCTCGCTTTTGTACTTGATGTCGACGATGACGAAGTCTTTGTTGACCGACAGCACGGTGCCGCGGACGATCTCGCCCTCGATGACGTTCTGGGTTTTTTCCCACTCGAGAAATTCCGCTTCGAAGTCGGCGTCGAGGGCAAAGTCGGTGATAGCCATTGGATTTCCTTGCTTCCTTGTCCTGCGGCTCTCCGGGCGATCGACCGGCGACCTGCCGGCGAATCGCTGAAGTTTTTCATGGGCTTACGGACCAAGCCGCGCCGACCGGGGTCGGCCAAGGGGGCGAAATTTTACGGGGAAGTGGGGGTGGAGGTCAAGGGCGAGGCGGCGCGGTGGCGCGGCCAAATCCAGGGGCCTGAGCCTGTGCCTGAGCCTGTGCCTGAGCCTGTGCCTGTGCCTGAGCCTGCCCGTCTACCGCAAATTCATCAGCACCGTCTTCTCATGGGTAAAGTGCGTCAACATCGCCCCCAGCGACGCCTCTTTGCCCAGACCCGACTGTTTGATGCCGCCGTAGGCCAGCGCGCTTTGCACCACCAGATTCTGATTGACCTGCACAAAGCCGGCCTCCAACCGGTGCACGGCGTCGAGCGCGCGCCGCACGTCGCGGGTCCAGATCGTGGCCGCCAGCCCATACTCGGTGCCATTGGCGATGGCGATCGCCTCTTCGTAGGTGTCAAACGGCACCACCGCCGTCACCGGTCCAAATATCTCCTCGCGAATCACCGGGCTGTCGATCGGCAGCCCGGTGAAAATCGTCGGCTGCACGAAAAGGCCCCGCGCAAATTTCGGGTCTTCCGGCAAGGCCGAACACCGATGCCCGGTCGCGCCTGGCGTGGCGTCGCCGATCGCCAGGTACCGCTTGACGGTGGCGAACTGGCCCGGCGAGATGATGGTGCCGATGTGGGTGGCCTCGTCGAAGGGATCGCCCATGCGCAGTTGGTCCACCCGCGCCTTGACCCGACTGACGTACTCGTCGTGCAGGCTGCGGTGAACCAGCATCCGGCTGGCCGCGGTACACGACTGGCCCTGGCGGGTAAAGCGCATCGAATGCAGCGCGCCCTGCACCACCTGATCCATGTCGGCGTCTTCGAGCACGATCATCGGCGACTTGCCGCCGAGTTCCAGCGTAACGGGCACGAGCTTGCGGGCCGCCGCCATCGCCACCGACTTGCCGGCCGCCACCGAACCCGTCAGCGTCACCTTGGCCACCAGGGGGTGCTCGGCCAGCGGCGCACCGCAGCCGGGACCATCGCCCGAAATTACGTTGAACACGCCCGGCGGCAACACCTCGTTGAAGATCTGCGCCACCCGCAAGCACGCGAACGGCGCCTCTTCGGCGGTCTTGACCACCACGGTATTGCCGGCCACCAGCGCCGGCGCGACCTTGAGCGCCATCAGCATCAGCGGCACGTTCCAGGCCACGATGGCGCCGACCACGCCGACCGGGTGGCGCAGCGTAAAGGTCAGGATGTCGGGGTGAAACGGGATCGTCTCGCCCTTGAGTTCACTGCCCAGGCCGCCAAAGAAGGTGTACAGGTCGGCGTGCACGCCGGCTTCGACGCGGCTTTCGGTGGCAATCGCCTTGCCGGTCTCCAGCGTGACCAGCCGCGCCAGTTCTTCGGCGTGGTCTTCGAGCCGGCGCGCGACTTGCAGCAACAGCTTGCCGCGTTGGCGGGCCGGCACCTTGGCCCACGCGACCTGCGCCGCGTGGGCGGCCTGAACGGCGCGGTCCACGTCGGCAGCATCACCGTCGGCTGCGTGCCCGATGACCTCCAGGGTCGCCGGGTGTACGACTTCAAAAGTGCGGCCATGGACCGGATCGACCAAAGCACCGTTGATCAAATGTTTTCCGCTGAGTTGCTGCGCAAGCCAGCGGCAGTCGGCGGTCGGAGCGAGGCTGGGCGTCACGGTGGTCCTTTGAGGCCCGATGGCGGGCGGCGCGATGGTATGCAAGGGCAGCGGCGGCTGACAACCCGGTCTTGACACCGCCAGCCGGATGCCTATCTTGCGGCCCCTTTCGCCAACCGTGCCGGTTGACGAGGCGCCGCGGGCGCACCAGTGGGTCCGCGCGACCGCACTGGCGGCGTGGTTCGCGCCAGTGGCCGGCCGCAACCAATTGCGGGCTGCGACGGGGCGGTGGCCAGCACCGTGCACTTCGGCGTAGGATAGGGGCGGTGCTTGCAGACGCCCCCACTGGCAAGCGCGAACCGGCAGGCGGTTCGTGTGCGCCGCGCACCACGGGTGGTCGTCCGGGTCGCACCCACACAGGATCCGGGTCGCATTTCCGCAGGATCCGGGTCGCATCACCGCAACCGCCCGATCGGATTCGGTTTTCGCCACGGCACAGGAGGACAAGATGGCCGTCAACGACACCTTGGAGCCCATCGAGCTCGACGAAGCCCAACTGGAGCGCCAGCGCGTGGTCTTGCTCGAAAAACGCGAGCGGATCCTGGGCATGATGCGCAGCGCCGAGCAGAATTCCGACCCGGACGAACTGCGCGTCGCCGACGAGATGGACCTGTCCAGCGTCGGCTACGACCAGGCGTTCGAGTACCGCCTGCGCGACCGCGACGCCACGCTGATCAAGAAAATCGACAAGGCGATCCGCCGCATCGATGCCGGCGACTACAACTACTGCGAAGAATGCGAGGCCGTCATCGGCGGCCAGCGCCTGATCGCCCGGCCCGAGACCGACCTGTGCATCCAGTGCAAAGAGAAGCAGGAGCACGTCGAAAAGATGTACGAGAAGCGCCGCCAGCGCATGACCTCGTTCGAGGCGTAGGCCTGCAGCCGGACACGCAGGTCCGCGCCGATCCGGGTAGCGCCCCTGGGGTGTAGACACCGCACACCCGCTGCGCCATCATCGTGCACCCGACCGTGCTGGGACCTGCGCGCCCCAGGCTGGTCCGCGTTCGACCCTGAACGAAACGCGTGCCGCCCTGGCCGACCCTCATCCGTTCGCTTCCGTGGTGCCGCCGTCGTCGCTGAGCGCGCTGCTCGGCGGCACCGGCCTGGGCCCCAGCGCCTCTGGCACGTCGCTGACCCTGCGCCGAACCCGGCTGGTCCGCACCGACGCCGACGGCAACACCGCGGAGTTCATCTTTGACCAGCCGATCGTCAAGCTCGGGTCGATGGACGACAACGACGTGGTGCTCGACGACGATCAGGCCAGCCGCTACCACGCCCGCATCTATCAGGAGGGCGACGATTTCCTGATCGAAGACCTCAAAAGCACCAACGGCACCTGGGTCAACCGGGTGCGGGTGCGCGACGCCTGGTTGCGCTCGGGCGCGGTCATCCGCGTCGGCAACACGCAACTGCGCTTTAGCGTCCAGGCCGAGCGGGTCGAGGTCCAGCCGAGCCAGCACGAGTCGCTGGGCGGCATTGTCGGCCGCACTGAAGCGGTGCGCCGGCTGATGGGCGTGGTCGACCGGATTGCGCCGACCGGGGCGACCGTGGTGCTCGAAGGCGAGACGGGCACCGGCAAAGAAGTGGTCGCGCGCACCATCCACCAGTTGAGCAAGCGCGCAGCTGGGCCGTTCATCGTGTTCGATTGCGGCGCGGTGCAGCAAAACCTGATTGAGTCTGAGCTATTCGGCCACGAGAAGGGCAGCTTCACGGGTGCCTTGGCGTCGCGGCAGGGCCTGTTTGAGATGGCCAACGGCGGCACCATCTTTTTGGACGAGATCGGCGAACTGGCGCTGGAGTTGCAGCCCAAGCTGTTGCGCGCGTTGGAGCAGCGCGAAGTGCGCCGGGTCGGCGGCAATCGGCCGATCCGCATCGACGTGCGGGTCATCGCCGCCACCAACCGCGATCTGGCCGAAGAGGTCAAAGCCGACCGCTTTCGCGAGGACCTTTTCTACCGCCTGGGGGTGGTGCGGCTCAAGCTGCCGGCGCTGCGCGAACGCCAAGACGACATCGTGCTGCTGGCCCAGCACATGCTGCGCACCGGCAGCTTCAACAAGACCGCCGAGGGCCAGCGCGTCAAGGGCATCAGCTACGAAGCCCGCGAAGCGTTGCGCGGCTACGCCTGGCCGGGCAATGTCCGCGAGCTGCTCAACGTTGTCGAGCGGGCGTGCAGCTTTGCAGAAGGCGATCTGGTCGGCATCGACGACCTGCCGGACCACATCTCGGGCGCGACCCAGGTGCGGGTGCGCCGCAGCGAAGCCCACCTGACCGAGGCGGCGCGGGCGACCCCGTCGGCGACGGCGGCGATGCCGGTGCTGACCGACCTGAGCTTCAAGAACGCCAAGGAGCAGTGGCTCGGCGCGTTCGAAAAAGAGTACCTGGCTAAGCTGCTGGCCCGCCACAGCGGCAACCTGTCGCAGGCCGCCCGCGAAGCCGACGTCGACCGCAAACACTTCCGAAGGTTGGCCCGCAAGTACGGTCTGGTCGGCGGCGGCGTCGAAGAAGAAGACGACGACTAGCCTGACGCCAACCCCTGCCTCCGCCGCCCGCACCCCCAGGCCTGCCCACCATGTCGCTCCACCAGCCCAGCCGCGGGCCCGATTTGTTCCTCGCCATCGTGCTGTTTTGCGCGGCGCTGTTCGTGCTGGTCCGCAGCAACGACATGGGCTTCATGCGCGACGAGGCATTCTACTTCGGCCACGCAGAGACCTACCAGAACTGGTTCGTGCGGATCGAAAAGGGCGGTGAGGACCGCGAAAAGGCGCTGCGCCGCGCCGAGATCCTGGACACCTGGCAGCACAACAACGAGCACCCGCCGCTCAACAAGATTCTGTTTGGGTACAGCTGGCGGACGCTCGGCCGCAAACTGCGACCGGTTGACCGCCTGCGCGAAGCCAAAGGCGACAAGCTGCTCGACATCGCCGAGTTGGGGCCGGCGCACGGCTTTGACGTCAATGCGCAGGTCGCCATCCTGGCACCCCAGGTGGTTGGCCAGCCGGCGTCGCCCAGCGGTCGGCAACTGCTCATGGGCACCGTTACCGAGCGCGGCGAACGCTCGGCCACGGTGCGTCTGGCCGCCGACGCTGATCTCGCCAAACTCAAGGCGGTGTGCCTGCCGCCGGGGCCTGGCGACGCCGAAGATGGCTCTCGCCACCGCCGCACCGGCTGCGAAGCCGTCGAACGACGCCTGCTCTACGTCTTGTCCGAGTCGGCCGCGATGCGCTTTCCCGGCGCGGTGTTTGGGGCGTTTCTGGTGGCGCTCATCTACCTGGCCGGCCGGATGGTGTTCTGCGGACCGATGACGGCTGGCGGGCCCGGGCAGCTGCGCAGACCGTTTGCGCTGCTCGCCGCAGTCGGCTACCTGTGTCTACCGCAACCGTTCTGGCATGCACACCTGTGCACTTTTGACACCACCATTGTGGCGCTGCTTTTCGCGACGACGGTGGTGTGGCACCGGGCGCTGGTGGCGCGCGGCTGGATCTGGCTCGCGGCCGGACTGTGGGGCTTTGCGCTGCTGGCCAAGCACAACGCGCTTTTTCTGCCGATCCCGTTGATCCTGCATTGGTTGCTCAACGCGGCCCTGGAGCGACGCATTGTGCTGTACTGGCCAACGGCGCCCCGGCGGCTGCTCAGCGGGGTTGCAGTGAGCGTCGCGGCCGCCGTCGGACTGGCGCTGGTCCACCCGCTGCTTGGCGTGGCTGCCCTGCTGATCGGGCTGGCGGCGACTGGCGTCGTGCTTGAACTGCCGGCGGTGCCCGGCGTGTTCTTTGCGATGCTCGCGGTGGGCCCCCTGCTGCTGGTCGCGGGCTGGCCGCTGCTGTGGGTCGACACGTTTGACAACCTGCTGCGCTGGATTGAGTTCCACCTGCACCACGAACACTACATGCAGGTGTGGTTCGGCAAGGTGCTGGCCTACCCGCCGTTTCCGCCGCAGTTTGCGTGGGGCATGACCGCGCTGACCTGGCCGTTGACGCTGCTGGTGCCGGTGGCGCTGGGTCTGGTCGCCTTGTACCTGCCGCAGGGGCTCAAGATTCCGCCGCCGGTGCTGCAGGTCGAGCGTTTTGACGCCTGGCTGTTTGCCGACCGCGCCGATGCGCAAGGCGGCACGCCGGAGCAGCGCTCGTGGCAGCGGCTGCTTTTGCTGAGCGCGCTGTGGCCAATTGCGCTCATCTCGATGCCCGGCACGCCGATTTTTGGCGGCACCAAGCACTGGATGCCCGCGTATCCGTTTCTGCTTTTGATTGGCGCCTATGGTGTGCAGGCGGTTTGGCGCACGGTGATGTGGCGTCAGCACGATGTGCTCGGCCAGGCCAACGGTCGGGCTCGGCTGGTGGCGTGGGTCATGGCCGTGCTTTTGATCGTGCCAGCGGCGTTGGACACTCGCGCCACCTACAAGCACGGCGCTGCCTACTACAACGAACTCATCGGCGGCGTGCCCGGTGCAGCCGATCGCGGCATGCAGCGGCAATTCTGGGGTGGTTCAACCCGCGAAGGCCTGGAAGAAGTCAATCGGGTGGCACCGGCCAACGCCTTGGTCTACATGCACAAAAGCGCATGGGGTGCGTTCGAGATGTACCAGCGCGAAGGCTGGCTGCGCCGCGACTTGCGCTACGGCGGCAGCGCCGAGGGCTCGGCGGTGGCGTTCTACCACCACCAGAAAGACCACGACGACTACCAGACCGATCTCATGCGCGACTACCGCCATTTCGCGCCCGATTGGCAATACGCGTTGGACGGCGTGCCAATCCTGAGCGTGCACCGGCGACCGGTTGCGTCGCGGGCCGCCGCGCCCTTACGCTAGCGGCCCTTTTGCCGACCCGCGGCCCTGCTGGACACCCCCTGACTGCTTTGCGTTTCCGACTGTTGCTGACTACGGCTGGCCTGTTGTGCGCGGCGTGGCCGCTTGGCGCGCGGGCGGTCGAGCTGGCAACCGAGGCGACGCCGACCGGGCCGGCACCGGCTTCGCCTGGCGGAGACGATCCGACCGCGATGTGGCCGGCGACCCTGCCCCTGCGCACCCAGACGCTGGTGCGGCTGGACTGGTCGGGCAGCGTGCGCCTGCGCGCCGAGGCCTGGGGCGGGGTGCGCCTCAACGCCGACAATGCGCTTTTGCCGGCGCGCCTCGATTTGCGCCACGGTCAGGCCGACAAGCCGGGGCCGCCGACCGATGGCAGGCTGCTCGGCAGCGACCTGCGGCTGCGGCTGGATCCGGCCGTCGTGGTCGGCGACTGGTCGGCCGTGCACCTGCAGATCGACGCCGCCGGTCTGTGGAACAACCTGGTCGACAAAGGCGTCCTGCGCGACCGCTTTGCCGCTGGCGCGATCGGCACGGGGCCGCTCGATTCCAGTCTGGGGGTGCGGCGCCTGTGGTGGAAAGCGCGGCTGGTCGGGCTCTGCGACCTGCAGATTGGCCGCATGCCCGATCATTTCGGCATGGGGATGGTGCGCAACCAGGGCGGCGGCCTGGACCAGGACCACCAAAGCGACGTGGACCGCATCAAGCTCAGTGCCGAGGTGTTCGGAATCCGCGCCGCCATCGCGCGCGCCAACCTTGCCAGCTTGCCGCTGGTCAGCGACGACAGCGCGCTCGGCAACTACAACAACGCGGTCGGTGGCAGCTGGGGCGGCTCGACCGCCGTGCCGTTCACGCTGCGCACCGGATCCACCGGGTTGCCGCTGCAAGATAGCGCCGACGTCATTCGCTGGGATTTCGAAGTGGGCGGCGGCCAGATCACCAAAAGCCGCGGCTGGACCTGGGACATTGCGCTTTTGTGGCAGAGCCAGGACTTTGCGCTGGTCAGCGAGACCCAGGCCTTGAACGAACCGGTGTCGCCGCTGGACAAGCTGCAAGACCCCAACTGCGGCGCCAACTGTGGCCTGCTCAGCAACCGCGGGCTGCGCACCTGGACCTTTCAGGGCGCGCTCGATTGGCAGACCGAAGCGGCCGGCCACTCGCTGCGCCTGCAACTGGAAGGCGCGTTCGTCTATGGCAACCTGGCCCGCACCGACATCACCAGCGCTGCCGACGACAAGACCATTGCCGCCGGCGGCGTCGCGGCGCGCGCCAACTGGCAGCGCGGTCCGCAGGCCTGGCAGCTCGACCTGGGGCTGGCGACCGGCGAAACCGAAGGCGGCTTTGGCGTGCGCGACCAGACCGCGTTCAAGACCGGCGGCCTGCCCGATGGCGCGCCGCGCGATCTGTTGACCGGCTTTCGGTTCCACAAGAGCTATCGCCTGGACGGCATCCTTTTCCGCGATGTCATCGGCGCCGTCGCCAACGCCTGGTACGCGCGGCCGGCGCTGCGCCACGGCTGGGATCTCGGCGGCGGCTATGGGTTGTCGGCCGACGTGGGTGTCTTGGGCGCTGCCGCCATGTTCGCCGCCGCCACCCCGGGCAAGGGCCGCGTGCTGGGCATCGAACCCGACCTGGCGCTGGGCGTTTCGTCGGGCCAGGGCCAATTGCAGCTGCGCAGCAGCGTGTTGCTGCCGGGCAGCGCGTTCGACAACGCGGCGGGCGGGGCAGCCGATACCAGCTGGCGGGTCGACGCGATCTGGTTGTGGAAGTTTTGACGGCGGTTTTCGCTACAGCGACGGCCGCGCGGCGCTGACCCGGGCTACCGCATCCTGCACCAGAAAACCCGCCACTTCGCTCGGCACGGTTCCTGGGCCAAAGCCGGCGTCAAAGCCCAGCTCCAACGCCACCGCGTGCGACAGCCGCGGCCCGCCGCACAAAAGCGTCACCTGATCGCGCAGGTCTTCCGCTTCCAATAGGTCAACCAGCGCTGCGAGGTTGCTGCGGTGGCAGTCCTTTTGGGTCACCACCTGCGACACCAACACCGCGTCGGCACCAAACGCGCGGATTTCGGTCACCAGGCGGTCATTGCTGACCTGGGCGCCGAGGTTCTTGACCGAAAAACAGCTGTAGCTCTCCAGACCCTTGTCGCCGCGCCAGCCTTTGACATTGCAGATCGCGTCAATGCCGACGGTGTGGGCGTCGTCGCCGGTGCACGCGCCGAGGATGCGCAGCTTGCGGTCGGCAAAGTGCCCGTGCCACAGGTGCTCGACCGCCTTGTGGTCCAGTTTGCGGCCGGCGACCTTGGGAACCGAAATGGCGGTAAAGTCCACCGAAAACGGACTTTTGGCGTAGACCGTGAAGTACGTGTAGCCCTCGCCCAGGTCGTGGGCGTGGTAGACCTGCGGTTCGTGCAGGCCCATTTGCCGCACCAGCTGGCGGGCCGCTTCGCGCGCTTCGTCGCCATACGGCACCGGCAGCGAGAACGACAACATCACCTGCCCGTCGTCCAAGGTGTCGCCATACGCGCGCACCCGGCTCAGATCCGGCGGCTGGGCACCCGAGCGGCCGTGCGGGTTCATGCGGCCTCCGCGGCACCCAGGCGTGCCAGCTCGCGGTCGATGCGCGCCTCGGCCGGGTCAAAGTAGTCGTCGGCGCGCGCAAATACGCCGTCCAGGCCGCGGCCACCTGCGGGGTCGCGCGCGATGTCGGCGAAAAGGCCGCGCGCCAGGCCGGCCATCAGACCCGATTGCGCGAGTTTTTCCAACAGCGCCAGCGCCTCGTCGAGCACCAGCCGGGCCCGCGTGGCGATCTCGCCCTCGGAGCGCACCAGCAGGTCACTACCCAGGCCGCGGCCGCCGCCAAAGATCATGCGCGCCGACTCCAGCGCCCAATAGCGGTCGTGGATGTGTGGCGTGTGCATCGCTTCCGTGGCCATGCCGAGCAGGCAGATGCCCTGACCGGTCAGCACCGTCACCAGGTTGAACAGCGCGTCTTGCACGTGGCCGCGCAGCACGTTGCCGGTCATGTGCTTGGTCGGCGGCATGTACTTGAGCGGTGCGCCCGGAAACAGCGTGCGAATCAGCAGCGCGTGGGCGATCTCCAGTTGCAGCGCATCGGGCCGTAGCGGGTCGATTTCCATCGCATGGCCCAGGCCCAGCTGCCAGGTCTGCAGGCCACAGTCGCGCGCCAGCGCTTCGTTGACCAGCGTCGAGGCGACCACCGTGTGCGCCGCGTCTACGGCATCAGCGGTGGTCAGGTAGTTGTCTTCGCCGGTGTTGATGACGATGCCGGCCAGCGCGCTGAGGCGCCGCGATGCCCGCTGGTCGCACAGCGTGCGCTGCATGTTGATGTCGCGGAACAAGATGCCATACAGAGCGTCGTTGAGCATCATGTCCAGGCGTTCCAGACCGCCCAGGCACGCGATCTCGGGCATGCACAGGCCCGATGCGTAGTTGCACAACCGGATGTAGCGGCCCAGTTCCGCCCCGACTTCGTCCAGGGCCTGGCGCATCAGCGCGAAATTGGCACCCGTGGCATAGGTACCGCCATAGCCTTCGGTGGTGGTGCCTTCGGGCACGTAGTCGAGCAGCGACTGCCCGGTCGAGCGAATGACCGCGATGACGTCGGCGCCCTGGCGCGCGGCGACGCGGGCTTGCACGACATCTTCAAAGATGTTGCCGGTCGCGACAATCACGTAGCACAGCGGCTGGCTGCCGCTGCCGAGTTCGCGCAGCAACCGCGTGCGGGTGGCACGCTGGGCCAGGATCGCGTCGACGCCGACGTCGGCCGCGCGCGCAGCTTGGGCGTCAACCGCCGCAAGGTCGCGGGCCGCGGGAACTTGCAGGGCGACCGTGCCAGCGGCGATCGCTTCGGCGCAGGCCTGCACCGTCAGGTTGTGGGCGCCGGCGGTCGCGAAGAACGGCCGGGCAATGCCGGCGGTCAGCAGGCCCGTTGCGCGCGCTGCGTCGACCACGCGGTTGACGTAAGGAACGCCATCGGCGTCGGCCCCGCGCACACCGCACAACCGCAACACTGTGCGCTCGGTGGCGACAGTGCTGTGGCGACGGCTGAACGCGGTGACCTCGCTGGCGATGGTCCGCGCCAGCGACCGGCAGCGGTCGACCGTGGCCGCCTCCAAGTCCAGCGGCGGGCAGCCAAAGCCGGGCGGCGCGGGGGCAAACGTCGAAACCGGGGACGGCGGGGGCATCGCGGGCCGGGTGCGCCGGGTGGGCGCGGGGCCGGCAGTCTAGCGCAGGGCTGCGGGCGAGGCCATGCAGCCTGATCGGGACAGGACGGCGCGGCGGTTCGCAAGCTCTCGGTGGAGACGATCTTGCGCTCGCCGGCCAGAGAAATCGCTGGCTTGCCGCACGCAGGTCGGTCTCAACCTGCGCGCAGACGGCGCACGACCTCGATCGCCCATGCCGGCACATCGCCGTAATCTCTGGCTATTCTTCCTTCAACGGCCCGCATGAACAGCCGGGGCGCGGCGCCGTCGACCGAATTGTCGTACAGGTACAACCGGTCGACCTCGGCCGCCACCGCTGCGCAGTTGCCGATCGATCGGTAATAGCGATCGATGATCTTGCGAATCGGCACATCGTGGCCGCCGGCCATGACCCGATCGGCTACACGCGCGGCGTTGATGGTGGCACTGGCTGTGCCAACGAAAAACAGTCGGCAGAAGTAGCCACGCCTCCGCGCGTTTCGCACGAATTCGACCTTGTCCCGCGCAGAGAAGACGGTCTCAAAGGCCAGACTTCGCCCTTCGTCGATGCAGCCTTGCCGCCGCACAGTCGCAATGCGCGCTGCTTCCAGCACTGCGGCCGGATTGTTCCAATCGCCAAGCTCTCGCTGCGCAATCAAGTCAGGATTGACATACGCACAGCCTGCGAACCACGTGTGGGCGAGTCCTCGCTCCGTGACTGTGGTCTTGCCCGATCCGTTGGGGCCGGCAACGACAAGCAACCGCGGTCGCTGCGTCACGGCTGCCCCGCGGGCACACCCGCATCTCGCAAGGCCGCTGCCAACCGCTCGCTATGAATGCGTGCCGCTTGCTCGGCACGCATCTGCAGGACAACGGCCACGGCGTCGGTGACGGCGGCCAGTTCTTCTTCGGTGGGGTCCGTGTCTGGCGCCATGCAATCTCGTGGTTGCGGCGACGGCGGAGGTTGCTGCGACATGGCCTGGGTGATGGCGGCACAAGCCGCAGCCGACAGGGTACGCGTGACCACCGGGCAGGGGCAAGTGACAGCTGCGCGAGAGGCACTACCGCAAATAATGGCACGTATACCCGCCCGGATTCTTCTGCAGGTAATCCTGATGCGCCGCGTGCGCCGGCCAAAAGGGCCCCGCGGCCTTGATCTCGGTCACGATCGGCCGCTTCCACAGGCCGCTCTGCCCGGCGCGCACCTTGGCAGCTTCGGCGACGACCCGCTGACTTTCGCTGGTGTAAAAGATCGCCGACCGGTACTGGCTGCCGACGTCATTGCCTTGGCGATCGGCGGTAGTCGGGTCGTGCATGCGAAAGAACCACTTGTCGAGCAGTTCTTCGATGGGCAGCAGCTTGGGATCGAACACCACCCGCACCGACTCGGCGTGGCCGGTGCGGCCGTCGTGGGTGTCGTCGTAATGGGGATTGCGGGTGTGGCCGCCGCAAAAGCCGACTTCGGTATCGACAACGCCTTTGACATTGCGCAGGATTTCTTCCATGCCCCAGTAGCAGCCGCCGGCCAGGATGATCTCTTCCAAGGTCGCCTCGCAGCCCGCCTTCTCGCCCGGCTTGGGGGTGGCGCACACGTTGCTGCTGTCGGCGGGCAAAGCCGCGGCGCTGCCGGCGAATTTAGCCAGGTAGGCGCCGTAGCCTTCCGCTTGCAGTTGCGCCACCGGGACAAAGCGCAAGGACGCGGAATTGATGCAGTAGCGCATCCCGGTCGGCGCCGGGCCGTCGTCGAAAAGGTGGCCCAGGTGCGAGTCGCCTGCCTTGCTGCGCACTTCGACCCGGACCATGCCGTGCGAAGCGTCTTTCTTCTCGACCACCCGGCCGTCTTCGACGGTGCGCACAAAACTGGGCCACCCGGTGCCCGAGTCAAACTTGTCGCGCGAGCTGAACAGCGGCTCGCCCGTGGCGACGTCGACGTACAGACCCTCGTCGTGGTGGTCGAAATACGCGTTGCGAAACGGGGGTTCGGTCGCGTCCTCTTGGGTCACGCGGTACTGGATGGGGGTCAGCCGGCGGCGCAGTTCGTCCTGGGCGGGCTTGTGGTACATGCCATTTGCCATTTTGGCCTTGTGCAGCGCGGCCGGCGGCGGCGCCTGGGTGGTGGGCGCGACCACGGGTTCGGTGCGCGTGCAAGCGATGGCGACACACGCGGCGCAAGCGGTCAACGCCGCACGCCACAACAGCATGGTCTGCAAGGGATCCCCCGCTCGGCGCGTGATTGCCGCCGCCCGCCACAATACCCCAGACCGGCCAATTGTTCCGGCAACGATTTGTCCGAGATGAACTCGGTCGCTGGCCAAACCAGCGGAGCGGCGAGTCGGCTTGCAAAGACGCGAGCTTGCGACCCACCCGGCTAGCCAATGGAACCGGTCCCAAAATGACCTATTTTGGGACAGTTCCTACGCCACCCAGCGCTTGCTGCCCAGCCGCGCAAGCATCGCCGTGGACCAGTCGCCATAGCGGTCCGCCAGGATCGCGGCCCGAGCGGCACCGACCAGCTGCAGGTAGAACGACAGGTTGTGCTTGGTCAAAAGCGTCGCGGCCAGCAGCTCACCGGCGACGAACAAGTGTCGCAGGTACGATCGCGAAAACGTCGCGCACACCGCGCAGGCGCAGTCGGGATCGAGCGGACCGTCGTCGTCGAAAAAGCGCCGGTTTTTGATCGACAGCTTGCCGTCGTGGGTAAACACGATGCCGTGGCGGGCGTTTCGACTTGGCATGACGCAGTCGAACTGGTCGACGCCAGAGCCGATGCAGTGCAGCAGGTCTTCGGGCGTGCCGACGCCCATCAGATAGCGGGCCTTGTGCGTCGGCATCTGGCGCGCGGTGTGGGCGCAGGTCTGCCACATCTGCTCGCATGATTCGCCGACCGACAGGCCGCCAATCGCAAACCCTTCGCAGCCGTCGCGGGCGCAGATTTCTGCCACGTGGGCGCTGCGCTGGCCCAAATCGATGCCGCCTTGCACGATGCCGTACAGGGCACAGTCTTGCTGGCGCCTGCGAGCAGCAAGGCAGCGGTCGAGCCAGGCGGTGGTGCGCCGACAAGCGCGGGCGATTTCGCGGGCATCGGCTGTAGCGGGCGGGCACTGGTCAAACGCCATCAAGATGTCGCTGCCAAACGCTTCTTGCAGCGCCACCGCGCGCTCGGCGTCAAGCACGTGGCGGCTGCCGTCCAAGTGGCTCTGGAATACCGCGCCGTCGTCGGTGACCTTGCGAATTTTGGCCAGCGAATAGACCTGAAAGCCGCCCGAGTCGGTGAGCACCGGCTTGTCCCACGCCATGAAACGGTGCAGACCGCCCGCCGCAGCGATCCGATCGGCACCCGGGCGCAGCATCAGGTGGTAGGTGTTGGCCAAGATGATCTGCGCGCCGGTCTGCACGACGTCGCGCGGCTGCAGGCCCTTGACCGTCGCCTGGGTGCCGACGGGCATGAAGATCGGGGTCAGGACCTCGCCATGCGTCAGTTGCAGGCGGCCGGCGCGCGCGCCCGTCTGGGCGCACACATGCTGCAGGTCAAAGCGATACACCTGCTGCCTACAGCCCGATCTCGGGCACGTCGAGCCACAGCGTCAGTTCTTCAGGCCGCTTGTAGCGCACGGGTTTCATCTCCAACGCCGGCTTGCCGAGCACCACCACCCCGACCATGGCCTCGTCGGCCGCCTTGTGCCAGTGGGCGTCGAGCGCCGCGCCGATAAAC
>CAXRHS010000811.1:0-2053 GCA_964230235.1 Myxococcota bacterium | reverse complement strand
TTGAAGGTCACGTTGCTGTACTTGGTGCGACCCGGGCGCTTGCGCAGCACGATGTCGTCGCCGTCCTGGTACTCGATGATCTCGGTCTCGCTGTCCAGGCCTTCCACGTTGCGGAACGCGCCCTGGGTCACGCCTTCGATCTCGATCTTGAAGTTGAAGTTGCCGATGTGATCAAATGCACGCCGATTTGGCATGGGTTTTCTCCAGGCGAGACCCCGTCGAGGTCACGCCAGACTGGCAATTGCGCCGCTCGACCTCACCCTGGCAACCTGCCCTGGCATCGACGTCAGCACCGGACTGATGTGCGCTGGGCCCTTGTCGAGCGCGAAGCCCGCCGACCAACCGCTCCGCCATTTGGCGCTTGTTGCGACGTTGCGCGCCAAGCCACCGCGGACATGCGGACAGTACGGCGAGACGTTGGGCTGCGCAAGCCAATATTTTGGGGTTCCGCGAATTTCGGTTCAGGTGGGGTCTGCAGGCACCGGCGCTACTGGCGCAGCGTGCCAAACACACAGAGCCAGGGCCTGGCGCGGCGCGCGCGGGAGCCAGTTCCGAGTGCATGATTGGCGTAACGTGCGTTCGACCGCCTGACGCTGCTTGCTGCGAACCTTCGTCCTTCGGAACTGCCCCAGCATGATCTGCAGGCAGAGCACATCGCGCGCGGAGACCCGCCGATTGCGCGCCGCCTGACGCTGCCTTCGCTTGACGCATGGCCGGGTGCGGGCCACGCTACCTTGGGTCGGTCGCGTTGGCCGCGGCCGCTGAATCGTGTCATGGCGCAGCCCGTGCGTACCACGCTCCAACTTGGGGACCGCCGCACCTGCGGTCTGGTCGCTGCGCTGTCATTGGCCATGGTTTGGCTGCAGGCCTGCGATGCCCAGGCGCCTCCGACGGTGGCTGCGCAGCCGGCTCAGCAAGCCCACAAAGCGACGACCACGCTGCCAAAGATCAAGAAGCCAGGGGCCGGAGCAGCGGTGGAGCTACCGCCGCCGCCGACGTGCACCATTGGCGAGAAGCCGCCCGCCACGGCGTTCGATCAAGTGCCGCGGCTCGACAAGTGCATTGCGCCAGTGCCGGACGATTGGCCCTCTGGGCTGGTGCCGGGCGACGCGGTGGACACTGCCCTTGGCTACCGCGACGACGTAGCGGGCCCCGTCAAGCCGTGGCACGACGGCGACGCGGCGGTGCTGAGCCAGGGCATGCAGGGCACCGGGCACGTGCAAACCGATGTCATGCTTGCCCTTCCGCAAGCCAAAGCCTCAACGATGACCGTTCAGGTCATGCGCCAGGTCTGGTACGACTGCGACTACCACCACGAGTCGCCGCCGACGCCGGTCAAGCTCGTGCCCGGGCCGGTTGCGGGATGGTGGGTGCCAGAAAAGCCACTGCGCACCATCGTCAACATGCCGATGCACCTCGCGTGCGGGCGATGGGTGCGGTTGCAGGTTCTGGTGCAGTTGCCCGGCGAAAACCACTGGCATGCGGTGGCTTGCACCCTCAAGCTATGGGTTGCGATGCCGATCCAGGGTGAATACAACTGATCGGCAAGGCTATTTATGCGCCTGCACCTTGCCCGCGCGCCATTGGGCGCGGCGCAATGCGTCACAATCGCAGGACCACGCGGCCGGCGCGACCTGGCACGTCAGCGACGCCATCAGCTGGTGGCCGCTGGTGTTCGGGTGAATCGGGTCGAAGCTGTGGTATTTCTTGGCCAGAAACTGACGGCCGATGCTGCGCGCGGCCGCGACCAGGTCGTCTTGGGCGTCGACCTGCCGGCGATAAGCGCTTTTGGCAAACGTCGCCTGCAGCGGTTCGGCTGGCCGCAACGGCGCGCTGCTGCCAGCGCGCAAGTCTGACGCCCACAGGTCCACTGCGATATTCGGCAGTTCCCCGGTCTGCCACGCTGAGGTGCTGTCAGAACGTCGCGCGGCGCGCGAACCGAAAGCAGCATTGGGCTTGAGCCGACCCATCACAAAGTCGACGACGTGCTGGGTAGCGCGGTGCATGCGCAGGCCTTTCCAGCCGTCAAACCGGGTGTCGGAGTCGTCGCCCC
>CAXRHS010000810.1:0-2177 GCA_964230235.1 Myxococcota bacterium | reverse complement strand
CGATGCGCTCCGTCGGTGTGCCAGAACCCGCGGCCAGTGCCAACAGACCGGCAGCCACAAGGCGTTGTTGCATGGTCAGCTCCTTGGCGGTCGGCCGATTGCGGCGAGCCACTCGCCCACCCACCTGGTCCAGTCGACGGGCGTGGGCCGGCTGTTGTCACTCCACGCGTCGTAGCGCTCGGACTCGCCGTCCTGGTAGACCTCGACGTCTGCTGAGCCCCCCGAACCGGCGCGCAGCACCGCTCGGCCGCGCGCTTCACCGGCGTACAGCTACAACTACCAACCAATATCACTACCATTCGCTTGCCGACCCAGGCGCGCCAACGTGCCGTCTTCGTTGGTGATGGCATACAGCCCCGTCGCGCCGGCCGGCAGCATCGCAGCGACCCGCGTGCCTTCGGGCAGACGCAGCATCGTCGGCCCGTGCGCCGTCCACAGCGGAATCGGCGGTCCAGTCAGCGGCGCTGGCTCTTGCGGCGGTGGCGGGGGTTGCGTCCGCCGCCGCGGTGGCGTGCCGAGTCGCTTGGTCACGTTGCGCTCCTGACCTGCCGGGTGCCTCTGCCCGGGCGGCGCGCCGATGCTGTCACGGCGCGGCGCGGATCGCCAACTGCAAGCCCTGCGGGCGGTTTGCCCACCACGCGTTGACCGCTGCCTGCCGCCGGCGCAACCTCCGCGCCCCATCGCCACGGTGTGTGCGGCGGGCGTAAGTATTCGAGAGGCCGTGATGATACCGAGGGTTCGTTTGCGGTTGGCCGCAGTCGCGGCGTTGGTCGCGGTCCCCACCGTGGCAGTTGCCGCCGATGCCGACTACGCGGTTTGGGGCGACCTGCGCGGCGCTGGCCAGCAGCTGGCCCCGTTCGACCTGGGCGACGGCAGCGGACGCCATGCGGCCACCGGCTGGGCGCAGACACGCGCCATCGTCGGCGGGCGCGCCAGGCTCACCCGTTCATTGGTCAGCGAGCTCGAGCTGGAAGCGTTGAACGGCTGGGCCGCGGGTGACCGCGAGACGCTCGGCTTGCAGGCCGACCAGCGGCCGTTCATCGTGCCACGCGACGGTCGCGGTGAGCTTGGGCAGGTGCTGCCGCGGCGGGCCAACCTCACCATGACCACGGGCATCGGCCAGCTGAGTCTGGGCGTCCAAAACTTCGGTTGGGGCGCCGGCCTGCTTGCCAACGACGGCGCAGGTGCCCAACAAACCGCGGGCCCGCAGTTTGGCGACAGCTGGCTGGGCGGCAGCGTGGCGCGGTTGGCCTTCGCAACCAAGCCGTGGCACGACAGCGACGCGCCACTGCTGCGCGGTATGGCCGTGTTCGCGGCTATTGACGCAGTGGTGCGCGACGACAACGCCCACTGGCACCAGGGCGACCGGGCGTTTGCCGCGCTGGCTGGTGCGCGCGCCCAAGACGGCGACACCCGGCTTGGTGCGCTGGTGGTGTTGCGCCACCAGACCGACCGACCCGATCCGCGACGCATCGACGGGTCGGCTGCCACGACCACGGTTGCGGTCGTCGATTTGCACGCGCGCGGCCGCTGGCCGCTGGGCGCAACGCGCAGCTGGGCAGCAGAGACGGAGTTGGCCGTGGTCACGGGGCGCACCACCCGCCCCCAGGGCGAGCTCACTTTTGCCGACGGCGCGGCGGTGCGGCAGCTCGGCTGGCTCGGTCGCGCGCGGTGGGACGCCGACGACCTCCGGTTAGCGGTCCACGCGGAGCTCGGCTACGCCAGCGGCGACAACGACCCGCGCGACGCGACGGCGCGCACCTTTGCCATGCACACCGATCACAACGTCGGTCTGGTGCTGTTTGACCACGTGCTGCCGTTGATTTCGGCCCGCTCGGCCGACCGCTTGACCGACCCGGCGTTGCTGGCCGTGCCGCCGCCGTCGCTGCGCTTTGCGGTCCAACAGGGCGCGGTCCAAAACGCCATCTACGCCCACCCGGTCGTGCGCTGGCGGCCTGCGGAGCCCGTCGAGCTGCGCCTCGGCTACCTGCTGGCGGCGCCGGCGGCCCAAGTGGCCGACGCCTACCAGACCGCGCTCAACGGCGGCTACCCACGCGACGCCGCCGGGCGCTCGGCCGACTGGGGAACCTATGGCCACGAGTTCGACGCGCGCGCCGCGGTGCAAGTCCCAGTGGCCGGCAATGTCGCCTTGCGGTTGTGCGCCGAGGGCGGCGTGC
>CAXRHS010000809.1:0-2059 GCA_964230235.1 Myxococcota bacterium | reverse complement strand
TCCGCCCCGCCGCCGTCGCCCCTGTTGCTGTGGTCTGCGCCCTCCTTGCGATGCCAGATGGCCAGGCCAACCCGCCGGACGCGTGGACCCCCGTGAACAGCCGGACTGCGGGAGAGTCAACTGAAACCGGTTGGCTGCCAGCCGTGCTGTTGGCGAGCGGTGCGCGCGGCAACGCAGGCGACGGCGAACCCTCAATTTGGTATGGGGGCCAGGTCCGTGTTCCCGGTGCTCAGCGGTATGGCCTGTTCATGGAGGGCGGCGCAACGCGAAGCCGCAGTCCGACATACGGAGCGCCGCCTTGTTCGGCTTGCACGCCGGTTTTGCTGGGCTACCGCACAGAGCACACGCCCTACTGGCGCGGCGGTCTCGGGTACTTGGACGACCGCCTCGACGCTGTAGTTGGACTCGGCAACCTGGGCGGCGTCCTCGACGGCTTTGCGCGCGCAACCGCACGCTGGGGGCAGCGATTTGTGCGCATCGGGATCCGCGACGGCTTCGACCTCGCCGTGCCGCAGGAACTGGCCAGACTGGCTGCCGGAACCTACTTGGACGCTGGTGCCTTTCCGCTGGACGTTTCCGTCTCACTGATGGCCATG
The DNA here is from genome assembly GCA_964230235.1 of Myxococcota bacterium. Classification (GTDB taxonomy): domain Bacteria; phylum Myxococcota_A; class UBA9042; order UBA9042; family UBA9042; genus SXRM01. Next base: position 1,463 of record CAXRHS010000809.1, on the reverse strand, counting down.
CGGTACGGTGGCAACATCGAGCCGAACTTTGACCTTGGCCTTGGTGCGACATGGAACAGTCTGCGGGCGACCGCCCGGGTTTCGACAACGCTTTTCACGGTTGCCGTCGGCTACTGGCCTCTGCCGACGCCGAAGGCGGCTCGGGCGGCGGAAGCGATGGCAGACCCCGTGCGGGCCGTCGCCGCGCCAGAGCCGAGTTTCGACGGAGTGCCCGCGTTCAATGCGGTCGCCATCAAAGGGCGGGAACTGACCTTCGTCACCAAGGGCATGCCGACGGCAATGACCCGCTGCATTCTAGTACAGCGACGGGATTTCTACCCGGAGGGCCGGCAAGTGGCGCTGCTGCGCTTCTCTTGCACGGACTCGATGCCTGAGATCGACAAAGAACCCTACGACGGCCCCCAACTCGTCCGCACGGGCTGCTACACGCTCGACGCTCAGGGACTTTGGCGGGTGCCAGCCTGCCCGGATACGAGCGCTGTCGGTCCAATTCAGCGGCGCGTGCTGGTCGTGCCTTCTGCGGCGTGGCTGCGCAATCCAAGTGCACGTTTTCACGACATGACTGCGCGCTACATGTCCACGCGTACCCTGCAGGTCGATGGCAAGTCGGTGACGGCCTATTGCGCCGCCCAATTTCTGGAGGGCCTTGACGAAGTATGCGCCGCCGACGAATTCGGCTTGCTGTGGGCGCGCACCAAAAATGGCCAGTCTGTCTCGCTCGCCGGAATCGCGACCGCAGACGTTGCTGTTGAGGAGTATGGCCGCTTCGGTTCACTGACCGGGGGCGACCTTGCTTGCAGTTTGTCGTCACCGTGCGCCGCGATCGGCCACTGCCATCATGTGGACGGCCGCTGCCTGGCGCTCGGCCACGGCGATTGCGCGGCCGCGCAGTGCTGCGCGATGAATGGTGCCTGCACGTCCAAGAACGGGGACTGCGTCGCGACGGATGACGCCAGTTGCGCCGCCAGCGAAGCTTGTCGAGCACGTGGACGCTGCGCCGCGGTCGATGGCCGATGTCGAACCGTAACCGCGCAGCATTGCGAGGAAGCGCTGGTGTGCCGCGACCAGGGCCGGTGCACCGTTCTCAACGGTGAGTGCGTCGTTGGCAGCGACGGCGACTGCCAGCGTTCAAGCGGCTGCTTTTCGGACGGTCTGTGCGCGCGAAAAGGTCTGACCTGCATGGCGCTGCAAGACGATCACTGCGCAAAATCGCTGGCCTGTGCGAGCGATGAGCGCTGCAGGGCCGAAAACGGTCGCTGCGTTCGCTAGCTTTGGCAGCCCGCGGCCCTTCCCCAATTCCTGGCCCGAGCCCCATGCGAATCGACGCTTCCCTTTCGACGAGCGTGGCTTTGCGTCGATGCATGTGATGGATTGCCTGAAGCCGACGCGCCTTGATCACCTTCGTCGCGAATTCAGCTTCTTGCACATGCACTTGAACAATGGGGGGGGGGCACAAATCTTGC
>CAXRHS010000808.1:0-3947 GCA_964230235.1 Myxococcota bacterium | reverse complement strand
GCAGTTCTCGCCCACTGCGATGACGGCGTTCGGCTTTGGCTGCGCCGGCGGGCAGCCCGCAGTGGTGCAAAGCGATGGTGCGGCGACCGTCCCGGCGGCGGTCGAGGTCACGGTCAAGGCGACCAGCGCCGGCATGCCGCTCAAAGGCGACTGTTCCGGCAAGGCGGTGCCAGACCCGAACAACCCGCTGAGTCAGACCGTGCTCGAACTGCAGGCCGAAGTGGCCCCTCCGTCGACCCAGGCCGGCGGTGCCCACTTGCTGAGCAGCGTCTGGGTTGGCGGTGCGCTCTGGGTCGCGGGGCACCAGGACGCTTTCGTCCGCTTCGACTTTCCGGTGGGCGGCGTCGCGGCAGGCATTGCCGGGTGGCAGCCGCAGGGCAGCGGCGAGTGCAGCCGCATGTTCCGGATTGGCGGCCGGCTGTGGTGCAGTTCTCGGCGCATGGAACTGCCGTGGGCGCAGGTCTCGGTCGCGACCGGCGAAGCGTCGGCGTTTGGGGTCGTCAACCTGCCGCTTGGGGCGCTGGCGGATGGTCTGGCGGCGGTCGGCGACCGCATTCTCGTTGCGGCCCACGGCGCGGGGCTGGTCAGCATCCAGGCGGACCCGCCCTTTGGCGCGCTCGCGCTGTCGGTGGACGGCAAGCTGAGCGACCCGTGGGATGTCGCCGCGGTTGGCGCATCGGTGGTGGTGGTGGCCGATGGCGCGGCCGGCCTCAAGGTGTTTACCGTCGGCAATCCGCTGTCGCTGACGCTGGCGGCTGCGCTGCCCCTGCCAGGCGTGAGCGCGCTGCTTGCGGTCCAGGGCACCCAGGTCGCCGTGACGTCGCCGACGGGTCACCTGTACATTGTTGACGTCGCGCAACCTTCGGTGCCCAAAGTGCAGCTCGCCTGGCAAGCACCGGGCGCGCTCGGTGGCCTGACTGGGGTGCCCCAGGCCAAGCTAGGGGGGGTGGCCGCCGGCGGCGCAATGATTGCCTTCGACTGGCCGGCCGCCGCCGCCAACTGGGATGCGCCCGTGGTGCGCGACGTCGAGCGGGTGTGGAGCTACGTGCTCGACGTCGATCCGTTGGGTAGCGCCGCCGGCAATGTGTTGCTGACCAGCGAGTTTTCGGCGGTGCGCCAACTCAAGGTCCTGCCCGGCGCGTTGGGGGTGCGCACGCTGCACCTGCCCAAGGCCATTTTTGCCAAGACCGCCGGTGTTGGCGCCGCCTTGGCGACGTCGCTGACGCTGCGCAATCTGGGGTCACAGCCGGTCCAAGTCACCGAGATGACATGGCATGAGGATCCCAAATCCCAAGAAATCGGCAAGCCAGTTGGCGGCGTGGTGCTGCCCTTGACGGTGCCGCCCGGCGCCAAGTCGGTGTTGTCCCTGACGCTGCCCAAGACCATCAAGGGCGGCGTCAAGCACGAGGTCCGGCTGGAGACGTCGCAGGGCCAGGAATTCGCGCAGGTCGTCGAGACCACTCACCTGCAGCCGGGAGATGCGCTGCCCAAGCTCGCCTTTCAGACGGCGTCCGGGGAATTGATCGACATCAACAAGTCCCTGGCCGGCAAGCCTGGGGTAGTTGTGGTGGCCGCCCACGCTTGCCCCGTGGCGCTGGTCGCGCTCGCCGCAATCGCCAGGCTGGTCGAGCCGTGGGTGGCACAAGGCAAGCTGCAAGTCGTTGCCATCGAACCTTGGGACAAGCCGGTCACGGTGCCGCAGATGGCGGTGCCCAAGGTCAACTTCCCGATCGTGTTCACGCCGCTCACGACTGGCGACAACCACGCCTACTCGATTGTGTTGCAGGACACGCTGGCCCAGCCGACCAACAATGCGGCACAGATGCCCTTGGTGTATGTGGTTGACAGCAAAGGCATCATTGTCGACGCGCGGCTTGGCTGGGAACCGGCACCATTTTTGGACGCGCTCTCGACGTTGGGGGTCAAGCCCTGACGCACGATGGCGCCCAGGGAGCGGCGGTTGTTGCAGGAATACATGCTGACTGAATGGCAAAGCCATCGGTCGGCATGTGGTCACTGGGTGGGTCGCCAGCGCGCGTCCGTGCCGGCCGACTCGCGGCTCCGTTGCGCGGTTGATCTTGCTGTTTGGTCAGCCTGCATAGTAGCGATCCCGGTCACTTCGGCTTGTAGGGCAGGGGTGTGAGCCCCAGCCAGTTCATTGGCGGGTTACCCAACCAAACTGGCAAGGCATTGAAACCATGTGAAGACGTCGTGCGCGGTGGGGGTCAAAGTTGGGTCACCCGCCCCGCCCGTGAGCTTTGCCCCGGCGTGCCCTACACTGTCGCCGCGCGCTGTTACTGCGGCAGGGGCAAGCGTGAGGGCAACGGGAACAACCAGGGCGGCTGCCGTAGCGCTTGCGCTGGCCGTCGGCTGCTCAGATCCCATAGGCGGTGCCGCCCCAGCCGGGCAGGCGGACGTCCGCGATGCAACAGGATTGCAAGACTCTCAATTTATTGTGGAAGTCGTCCTGGTCGAAGTGGCTGACAACCCAGCCGATGCAGTGGCGGACGGTAGCGCTGCCGACGCCGCAACGTTACTCGACCCCGGCTCGACTTTGGACGCCAGCGATGTACCAAAGGTGGACGGAACAGCAAGCGAAATCACCCTGCCGTCCTGCGCCACGGCGGGGGATTGCGTGGCCATCCCGATCGGCGGCCCATGTGCAGAGTGGGCGTGTAGCGCAGGCCATTGCAACGCAGTGGCCCGGCCGGAAGGCGCAGTGTGCGCGACTGTCGGGCCCTGCTTGCAACTCGCATGCACGGCGACCGGTACCTGCACCAAGCAGGTGGTGGCGGCGTGCGACGCTCCGCCTTGCCACACGGCGAGTTGTTCATTGGTTGCCGGCACCTGTGAATTGGCTGCCCTGGCGACAGGTACCTGCGACGACGGTCAACCTTGCACCCTGTCGGACCAATGCCAAGGCGGTACCTGCGTCGGCGCACCTGCGCCGAGCTACCCACAGGGGCCATGTAGCATCAAGGGCTGCGATCCGGCAGCGGGCGGCTACGTGGTCACCCACCTGCCCGCGGGCGCAACCTGCAGCGACGCCAACCCCTGCACACTGGTGGACGCCTGCGACGGCGCTGGCGCGTGCCTCGCAGGCCCGGGCCTTGTCTGCGCTGGGACTGCTTGTCAGGCGGCCGCCTGCGATCCAAAAACCGGCGGCTGCGCGGCCATTGCCCTCGACGCCACCCCTTGCGACGACGGTCAGCTGTGCACGAGCGGCGACACCTGCGCATCCGGCGCTTGCAAAAGCGGCGCATGGACGTGCCAATGTCAGTTTGCCAAGGACTGCATCGCCGCCAACCCCTGTACGGCCGGTGTTTGCGACGCCGGTACCTGTAGCCAATTGCCCCTGGATTCGACGGTGTGCGACGACGGCACGGCCTGCACCACCGGCGATGCCTGTGTCGCTGGCGCATGCCTTCCGGCCAGCACAACAACCTGCGACGACGGCAACGCGTGCAGCGCCGACGCCTGTGTGGCGGCGACCGGTGCGTGCACCAGTGCCCCGCTGAGCGAGCTGCAGTGCAGCGATGCAAGCCTGTGCACGCAAACCGATATCTGCCAGCAAGGCGCCTGCATCAGCGGGGCGGCTGTCGTTTGTGCGCCAAGCACGGCGTGCAGCGCAGTAGGCTGCAACCCGGCTACGGGAGCCTGCGAAAGCGTCGCGCTTGCTGGACCGTGCACCGGCACGGACCTCTGCATCGTTGGCCAGCAGTGCAGCGGCGGAGCGTGCAAAGGCGGGGTCGCCGTCGTTTGCGCGGACGACAACCCGTGTACCATCGACAGCTGCACGCCGGCCTCGGGGAACTGTACTGCCGTCGCCGTCGCCAACTCGACCAGCTGCGGCACCTATCAACAATGTACCCAAGGCAATTGCACTTGCGCATTGGGTCACTTTGCCATCGCCGCTCAAGGCAAGGAATCGTTCCGCAGCGTCGTAG
>CAXRHS010000807.1:0-2847 GCA_964230235.1 Myxococcota bacterium | reverse complement strand
CAGCGCCGCCGACGTGCAATTGGCAGCCAGTTGCTCAAGTGCCAGGTCTACCGCCGTCACGGCGCTTCCTGACCTGCGGGCGCGCCGTGGGCCTGCTTTTCTTGCTCGGCAGCCGCAATGGCCTCGTCGATGGTCTTGCGGAACTCTTCCGCCTGCGGCCCCAACTTGTCGGCGACCCGGTCGCGCAGCGCGATGGCGTCGGCTTTGCGGCCGGCCATCACATACATCACAGCGAGGGTCGCCGCGGTCTGCGCGTCGGGCTTGGCCGCGCTGACCGCAGGCTCCAGGACCGATATGGCCTTGTTCAATTGCTGCGCTTGCAGCCAGGCTTCTGCGAGTTCCATCGGTGTCACCAGGTTTTCGGAGAGGCCCGCCGTCGCCACTTTGTCGGCCTCCGCAACCTTGCCCGCGCGCGCCTGAGCAACGAGGAGCAGTAGCGCCAGCTTCTTGTCCGCTGGGCGTTTTTCGCGCAGCTTGGTCAGGCTGGCGGCCGCGCGCTCAGACTGGCCATCTTGAATCAGCAACTGCGCTTGCAGCAGCGCGACCTGGTCTGCGTCTTCGCCAGCCAACATGCCGTCGAGCGCGGCAATCGCCTCTTTGAGCTTGCCCGCCTCTGCCAGCAGTTGCGCCCTGAGCAACCCGATGGTGCGATTCTCTGGGGCCAGCACGAAGGCCTTCTCCATCAGTTCCAGCGCCTTGTCGCGCTTGCCATCGGCCATCAGGGCTTGGACCCACGCCAGCGCGATGCGCGCGTCCTCCAGGGGCGCGCCGACGTCTTGCAGCACCTGCGCCGCTTCGGCGTGCCGCTTGTGGGCGGTGTGCAGCTCGGCAAGCAAAAGCGCAGACTCGACGTCCTTGTGGGTTTGGACGGCACTGCGCAACAGGTTTTCGGCTGCCTGATCCTGCTTTTCGATCAACAGCAGCTGAGCCTTGGAGGCCCGCGCGCCGCTTGGCACCGGGTCGGCCTTGAGCGCCTGGTCGAGCAACGCCCCGATTTCCTTTCCGGCGGCTTCGCGTTGGTCGATGGGCAGGGTCTGCAGTCGGCCCATCAGGACTTGCGCTTTGGTCACCAGCGCCTCTGGCAGGCCGGGCGCCGCCAGCAACGCCTCTTCGCAGCGCTGCAGCGCCTTGACGGGCTGGTCGTTGGCCATCGCGACCTCCGCCAAGAACAGGCGCGCCAGCGGATCGGACTGCTGTGCGAGCGCGGCTTCGCAAGTCGCAATGCCCTGGTCGTTCATGCGCTGGTCCAGTTGCGTGACCCCGCGCACAAAGCGCGCCGCAGCTACAGCAGGCGCGATCGCCTCCGCCGCCGCCAGATCCTGGTAAGCCGCTGCATATTCGCTGCGCAAACGCTCTACGTTGGCGCGCAGAACCAGCCACATCGCGGTCGCTTCAGCGTCGCTCACTGTCTTGGGCGCCGACATCGCCGCGGTGCCGAATGGCTCAAACAGCGTACCGTCCGCGAGTTTGAGCCCAAGCCGGGGGCGGCGCAGCAGTAGGGGCGTCTGCACGCCGGCGGACGCGGTCACGAACTGCGTGGCGACGCCCTTGGCCTGCAACAGCGCGCGCGCGAGCCACGCCGCTTCGATGGCGTGCACGGGCTCGGCCTTGCCTTCGCGCACCGCGCGCCATAGATCTGCCGCGTTCTGCACGGGGTGTTTTCTGCGCTGGCCGAGCGCGACGCGCTGTAAGCCGCCTGGCTTCTCCAGGTCACGCAGCGCCCGCGTCAACGCGGCGACGTCCTTGGCGTCTTTGGCGAACTGCGCCATCGCCGCATCTGCCGCGCCGGGCCCGACTGCGCGATCGCCCTGCAAGCCCTGGCCGCGCAACTGAGCGCCAATGTCGGCACTCGAAGGGGCCGGCGCAGTTGCGGCAGCCGGCGCAGGACCATTGGCCTTCAAGCGCCACAGCACACCAAAGCCCACCGCTGCGAGAACCAATCCGGCGGCAAGAATCGGCAGCCATGGGCCACGCCGCGTTGCCGGCGCCGCTGCCTCAAACTCGGGCGCAAGCGCCAGTGCGCCGTGGCATTGCGGGCACTTGTCGCCTTCGGCGGCCTCGACCGCGCGGTCACAGCTTGGACAAAAACCTCTCACAGCAACTCCACTGAATCGGCCGGTTGCCGGCTAGGCGCGTTTCATCGCCACGTGCAGGTTAGGTAGACTGCCGATGCGATGCCGCAGTGGCCGACTCGGGGGTCGCGTTCGTGCGACTGTCGGACAACGGTCTCACACCTAGCGCGCTGTTCCGACGCAAAGCGGGCGCGTGTCGCTCCAAGAACTGGCGCAAGCCGCCCGGCTCGTCGGTAATCGCCCCTTGGACCAGGTCGGCAAGGCCCCACTGCACTGTCCGCTCCCAGTCGCGCGGCGCGTTGACGGTCCATGGCCATACCGGCCAGCCAAGCGCCTTCCAGCGCACGAGCTTGTCCGACGTCAGCTGCCGAATCGGCGGGTGCACTTGTGCAATCGCGTCGGTCGCCTGGGGCTGATTCAGCGACCAGAAGTCCGTCAGTGGTCGTTCGTCGATGAGTGCCGCGCGCCGCAATTCGGGCGCTGCATCTGCCAAGGCGTTCAGGGCGCGTCTGGAAAAACTCGAGACGACAATGCGCCCCCGCAGTGTTGCATCATGAACAACCGGGCTCAGGCGCCGAGCCACAACGGCTGCCAGCAGATCGGTCCGCGGTTGCGAGGTGCGCGGCGGCACTTTGAGTTCCACGTTCAGGATGAGCCGGGTCTGGCCGAACCAGTCCAGCACGGAGTCCAAATGCGTGATTGGCTGCGGGCGGACCGCGCCCTGCTGCAGCGTGAACTCCCGCAGTTCGCGCCAGTCCAGCCGGCCCATGCGCAG
>CAXRHS010000806.1:0-5554 GCA_964230235.1 Myxococcota bacterium | reverse complement strand
TCCTTGACCAGGCCCATGCGGCCCGCCTTGACCTCGACCTTGGCCTTGGGGGCTTTGGCCAGCTTCTCGACCAGGCTATCGACCAGCTCGCCAGACCCGAGCAGGCGCGAATACAGGTCGCGCAACGGCTGAATCTGCTTCGATGTCCACGACTTTCGCGCTGGCGCCACCGGCTTTCGGCCCTCGGCGTCGGCGCCCGTGGCAACTGGTTTCGACCCCGGCTTGGCCACGGCCTTTGGATCGGGCTTGCCCGCCGGAGCCTTGCCCGCTGTGCGCAGCTTTTCGTCCACCTTTTTGGCCACAAGGTCCGCCTTCTGGTCCGGTCGGAGATCGGCGTCGGCCAATTCCTCTTCGGCTTCGTCCTCAATCTCCTTGCGCAACTTGGCGATCTCCGCTGCGCTTACCGCCTTCCACAATTGCGCGCCGCCGGGAATGTGTCCGAGCGCCTCTTGCCGCCACGGCAGGTCGATCGCCGGATGGTCAACGCTGACTTCCACCAAGCCATCGAGTGGGTTGTCGGCCGCCAGCGCGCCGAAGCGCAGTTGCACTGCGTCGACGCTGCCGACCGCAACGTTGCCCGGAACGGTGACTTTGAGTCCCTCCAACCGCGCCAGAATGCCGAGTTCGGCGCCGTCGCCGCTATCGACGCCGATGCTGAGCCGCTCCGCGGTGCCATTCCACAGCTTCTCGCCGGCAGGCGTCGCAGACCCGGCGGGCGGCTGTGCGCCCGGAGCGACCGCTGGTTCTGCCGCCGCAGGCTTGCCATCTTTGCCTTTGAGCTTCTTGGCTTTGTCGTCGGCCGCGTCGAGCGGCGCAGGCTTGCCTGCGGGCTCAGGGATGGCAAAGGCGATCTGCTCGGCCGAAGCGCCCAGGCGCGCCGTCTGCGGCCGAATGTGTTTGACCGACAGCACGGTGGTCTCGGCGCGCCGCAGCACCAGATCCTCCAGCGAGCCGCCCGCTGCGGCGTCGAAGCGCAACCCGGCGATGGCCACCGAGTCAATTCCAAGCGGCAGGGGCGCCGTCGCTGGCATCTTGACGCGAAACTCGGGCTGAAAGCGCGCATTGAGACGCGGCGGACCGTCGGCTTGCGGCTCCAGACTGGCCTGCAGGCGCGACGCCACCGTGCCCTCGACCGTGGCGGTCAGGTCGCCAATGCCGTGGCTCAAGTCCACATGCATCGTGATATCGCGAGCGCGCAAACCTTGTGGCAAGTACTGGCTGCCCTTGCCGGCCAGTCGCAGCGTCACGTTGCCTTGTTCCAGGAACAACGCCGTCGATCCGCGCGCTGTCTTTTCAGCGTGATCCTCGGTGCGGCTGCGGGCTGGAAACTGCTTGCGCGCTGCCTTGTACAACTCGAGGAGTTCCTTTGGTTTGCCGTCTTGGAGCAGCACATCGACGGTAAAGGCGTGCACCTCAGCGCGCTGCGGTCGGCGTCGGCCCATCAGCGCCTTCCAAGGCGACAGCTCGCCAGCGGCCGCCTGGACGGCGACCAGGGCACTGCCGTCCTTGCGCTTGATCGCGAGGTTGCTGACGCGCACCCGGCCAAACGGTGACACCGACAGGCTGTCAACGCTCAACTGCAAGCCGGCGTCGGTCGCGATCGCTTCCAGCTTGCCGCGGATGTAGCTGCCGGCCAGGACGCTGCCGCCCGCGATGCCACCGACCATCAGGACGGCAAGCGCCGACACCACCCACAGCGCAGTCTTGCGCCCCGATTTGGACGAGCGCGGTCCGTCGCCACGCGCCGTGTTGCTATTCGCCACCTCGACACCTCTGCTGTCGGCGCACGTCGACCCCGCGGCGCGCGCGCCGATGATACACCGGCTCGCGGAGACGTCAGGCTTTTGGTCCAAATGGCGCGCGCCTTCGGTTGGGCAACAACCGCGGACCCTGCAGCGGTAATCCGTGCGCTACCGCGGGCTGCCATCGGTGCCACCGCACACACTTGCGCCCGCTCACATGCCTGCGTTCTTGGAGGGCTGACCGATTCCGCTCAGCCTCGGCAGACACCCGGGTCGACACGAACCGGACCAGGAGCGGCAGGCCTCACACGCGAGACAGCGTTCCCGCTCACGCTCCGCTTTGACGTTTCGCCGCACGAACAATACACTGCCGACGCGACACTCCGTCGCGCCCACAGGCGCGATTGGCCCTTGTCACGCAAACACTTTGAATCATAAGAGAAAACCATGTCTTCCCCCGGCTCTATTGCCAGTAGCATGCTGCGCCAGTGTCCTGCCCGCCGCATCGCCCTTGTTTCGGTTTGCTTGCAAGGCGTGCTGGTCGCGCTTGCGCTCGCCGGCTGCCAGTCGCTCGTCGACAGCGCCGAGAAGACGCTCGATGGCAAGCCCCTTGCGCTCAAGGAGGCCGAACTTCCGAACACCTCGAAAATGCTCAATTGCTGTACGAACCTAAGCAGCCGAAGTGAAACCAAAGGCCTGGTCGCGGATATCTGTCCGTCAATGTCGCCCAAGGTGACGCTGGTGATCGATCAGTACCAGCTTGGCAAGCAAAAAATCAACGACGACAAGAACATGACCGCCGAGGCCAAGACCAAAAGCCTCACCGAACTCAAGAACACCACCCAGGGCTCGTTGGAACCGGCTGCGCGCTGCTTGCTGCAAGAGACCATCGGCAAGCTCGGCAAGGTGCTGATCCCGGCGGACTGTGAAGCTGACACGACCATTGGCGGGTTGCCCCCCGGCAAACAGTGCAGCGACGTGACTGGCGCCATCAAGGACGCGAAGTAGCTGTTGCTGCAATAACTTTGCTGTGCCATCCGGCCCGAGGTCCCGCAAATGCCCGACATCCGGCCGGTCCATGTCGAAGTGCTCGGCGTACACCGCACCTACACCAGGCTGCTGATCGTCGAGATCCAGATCGAGCCCGAGCCGCCGCGCCGCTGGGCTGACGCATTCAATGGTTTCCAAGAGCCGCGCGGTGCGAACGTGGAGTTCAAGCCCGTCTTGGAGGGCGACGTCGTCACGATCACCCCGCCGGACAACGAACTGGAGAGGTGGGTGCAGGCCGTCGAGCGCCGAATCCGCCATGTCAACAAGAAGATGGCCGGAGAACTGCAGTCGCTGACACCGCAACCGCAGCGCGCCGCCAGGGTGTCGCAAGCCATTGCGCAGGAGGGGTTTTCGGCAGATGTGCGCGCGCGCATCTTGGAAGCGCGTCGCATGGCTGCGGGCATCTCTGGCGTCTTCCAATCCTCGGCGTGGGAGGCGGTGGACGTCACCTCGCTCGATCGCGCGCCGACCAAAGACACCCTGGTCGACGCCGCCCCGCCCGCCGCCATGGTCGTGACAGGCAGGCCTGTGGCTGTGGCCGCCGTCAAGCCGTGACCGCGGACGGCCGTACGCGTTGACCAGTCCCCCGAACCTGACGTTCTTTGTCGAGCTGGCAGCTGATCGGCTCGCCGAGGTCGTTCAGCCCGGCGTCGTCGACCTTCTGGCCAATCGCCGCGCTGCCGTGGCGATGGCGCTGGTGGACCTCAGCCCCGACCGCGCCGAGGCGGTGCGTGCCTTGGAAGCAGCAGGCGTGCCGGTGACTGCCTGGCTGGTGTTGCCCGAGTCCGAGGGCTACTGGCTCAATGCCGATAATGCCGAGCGCGCCCATGCGCAGTGGCTGGCGGTGCTGGCCTGGGGGCAGCAGCATGGCCTGACATTGCGCACCGTCGGCCTGGACATCGAACCGCCTCACGACGACACCGTTGCTCTGGTGCGCGCACCGCTGGCGACCGCCGTGCGGCTGTTCAGTCGGCGCAGAGCAGCCGCGCAGGTTGGTGTCGCGCAAATGAGCTACGCAACGCTCGTCGCTGCGATCCAGTCGACAGGACGGACGGTCGAGACGTACCAGGTGCCGTTGCTCGCGGACGAGCGCCAGGCCGCCACCCAAGTGCTGGCGCGCTCACTGGGCCTCGTCGACGTACGCGCTGACCGCGAGGTGTGGATGCTCTACCGCAGCGCGCTGCCCCAACCGTGGGGGCCAGGCCTGGTCGACGCCTATGGCCCAGGCGCGCGCGCGATCGCGATCGGCATGACTGGGGGCGGCGTTCGCAGCTTGCAGGCGTCGTTTAGCGCCCGCGAACTCAATGGTGCGGCGACGGTGCTCGAACTGCGGCGTGCTGCCCGATTTGCCGATGATCTTTACGTATTTTCTCTCGAGGGCTGCGTTCGCCGCGGCATTCTCGGCCAGGTCTGTGCCGCTGATCTGCGGGCGGGTCCGAGCCAAACTGCCGTGCTGTCAGGGACTTTGGGGCGCATCGGCCGCCTTGGGTTCCAGCTCGGCCTGCGCCTGGCCAATCGCCTCCCCTGATTTGCCGCAGTCGTCCGCGCAGGCCATGCTCTGCGCCGGTCGGCGATGCCGCTAGGGACCTGTGCCATGAACCATGACCCCAAAACGCTCTACGCAGGCCTTGTCACCGATCTCAGTGACCGCATGTCCTATGGCGGCTACCTGCAGCTTGACCGCCTGCTGGCTGCGCAGCTGCCGCTGTCGAACCCGCCGCACCACGACGAAATGCTGTTCATCATTCAGCACCAAACCACAGAGCTGTGGCTCAAACTGGTGTTGCACGAGCTGCGCGCGGCCATCGCCCACATCCGCGCCGACCAGCTGGAGCCGTGCTTCAAGATCCTGGCGCGCGTCAAGCACATCCAGGCGCAGTTGGTTTCGCAGTGGGCCGTGCTGGCCACGCTGACCCCGCCAGAGTACATGCAGTTCCGCTATGTGCTTGGCCCGGCGAGCGGCTTTCAGTCCGTGCAATACCGCCTGGTTGAATACATCCTGGGTAACAAGGACGGTCGGACGATGGCCGTGCACCGCCACCGCCCGGCTGACCATGGCGAGCTTGCGGCCGCCCTAGAGAGTCCCAGTATTTACGACGAGTTCCTGGCGTTCCTGGCTCGTCGCGGTCATCCCGTCCCCCCCGAGGTGCTCAGCCGCACCGTTTCAGACCCGTATGTGTCGCACCCAGGTGTCGTCGAGGTGTTTCGCGCCATCTACGCCGATCCGGAGCGCCATTGGGATGCCTACGAGATGGCCGAAAAGCTGGTCGATGTCGACGAGCAATTCAGCCTGTGGCGCTTCCGGCACATGAAGGTCGTCCAGCGCGTGATCGGCCACAAACGCGGCACGGGCGGGACCACCGGCGTCAGCTACCTCAAGGTCGCGATCGAACAGACGTTTTTTCCAGAGTTGTGGGAGGTTCGGACCCACCTGGAGCAGCGGCAGGGTGACGGTTAGGGCCCGTAAAAAATCTAATCGATTTTCTACGTGGGCCCATTGCTTGCTCAGTGGGTCGCAAGCTCGCGACTTTGCAAGTCGACTCGCCGCTCCGCCTCCTGTCGAGGTCGACTGAGTTATTATTTTACAGGCCCTTAGGCCACCATTTCCGGGCGAAGCACGCTGGCTCTCGCCGCGCCCAACGGATCGCTGCCGCGGGAATTTCTGAAGCGTCGCTCACGCCCCAACGATGGCTCAGTCCACCGATACCGCTTTGCCCTCGGTCCAAAACTTGCGCACCGTGAGCGCCGGCTTGAGTTCATAG
>CAXRHS010000805.1:0-8016 GCA_964230235.1 Myxococcota bacterium | reverse complement strand
ACCCGCGATGCGCTCAAGGCCCGCATCGACAACGACCGCGCCACCGAGCTCGGCATCGCCGCGCGCGAGCAGTGCAAGATCACGCGCTTGCGCTTTGGCAAGTGGCTCGCTGACCGCATCGGCAGCGCGGTCTGACGGTTCCATGTAGGGGGCAACCATGGGCATTTCCACGCACATTCTCGACCTTGGTCTCGGTCGGCCGGCCGCCGGCATCGCGGTCTTGCTTGAGCTGGACGACTGCGGCGAGTGGCAGACGGTGACGCGGGCAACCACCGACGCCGACGGTAGGGTCAAGGCCCTGATCCCCGAACCAGACAAGTTCAGCGCCGGCGAATACAGGCTGACCTTTGCGCTGGAGGGCTACTTCTCCGCCCAGGACAAAGTCGCGTTCTACCCGCAAGCGGTCATCCAGTTTCGCGTCGCCGATGCGAGCGGCCACTACCACATCCCGTTGCTGCTCAATCAGTTCGGGTACAGCACCTACCGGGGTTCTTGATGGGGTCGGCGACCGTCGCCTGCGAACCGCTGACCGCGGCGGCGTTCGCACCCTTTGGTCAGGTCCTTTCGGCAGGGCTCGGCCAGGCCGCGGCCGCCAATCAGGGCACGGCGGTTCGCTACAACTGGGCTGCGGCGCTGCAGAACTTGCGTCCAGAGGCCAGACCGAACCTCGCGATCTTTCGATCGATCGCCCGCACGCTTCCGCTTGACCTCAAGCTGTTGGAGCGCCACCCGGCGTCGACCCAGGCGTTCTTGCCGCTGGTCGTCGGTCGGATGCTGGTGTGCGTGGCACCGACGGCGGCAGATGGCCGCCCCGACCTGAGCGGGCTGCGCGCATTCGTCGGTCTGCCGGGGCAGGGCGTCAACTATGGCGTGGGCGTCTGGCACCACCCGATCGTGGCCCTGGACCAGGATGCGGATCTCGCGATGCTGGCTTGGGAAGATGGGTCGCCGCGCGACTGCGAAGAACAGTGGTTCGACGGGCCGGTGCGCGTCGTGCCAGGGAGCATGCCGTGACCCCAGACCCGACGCTCGATTGGCTGCACGACAACTTGACTGGCCGCGGGGCGACCATCCGCACGCCCCACGGTGTGCTGCCGAAGCGGTACTTCGACGCAACGGCCTCTGGTCTGCCGTTTGGGCCGATCGAAGACCTGGTGCGCGACCGGGTGTTGCCGTGGATGGCCAACACCCACACCGACGCCAGCGCGGTCGGCGGGTTCATGACCGACCTGTACGACGAAGCGCACGACAAAGTGCGCCGGTACGTGCACGCCGCCGACGACGACGTTGTGGTCTTTTGCGGCAGCGGCGCGACGGGCGCCATCAACAAGCTGGTGCGCGCCATCGGTCTATTGGTGCCCGAGCCCATCGAGCGGGTGGTGGGCGTTCGCAAACGCATCGCCGACGCGGATCGGCCGGTGGTGTTCATCAGCAAGATGGAGCACCACAGCAACGATCTGCCCTGGCGCGAGAGCATCGCCGATGTCGAGATGATCGGCTTTGACGAAGACGGTCGGGTCAGCGTCGCCCAGCTGATTGCGGCGCTACAGGACCCGCGCTTTCGGGACAGGCCGTTGAAAATCGGCAGCTTTTCGGCGGCAAGCAATGTCACCGGCATCATCAACGACGTCGACGGCCTGGCGCGGGCGATGCACCGGGCGGGCGGTTTTGCCTGCTTCGACTACGCGGCGGCGGCCCCGTACGTCGACATCGACTTGCACCCTGGGGATCCGCTGGCGCGCAAGGACGCGATTTTCGTCTCCATGCACAAGTTCGTGGGCGGCCCGCAGGCGCCCGGCCTTTTGGTGGCCAACAAGAAACTCTTCCGGTCGCGGGTGCCGGTCGAGCCCGGCGGCGGCACCGTGGTCTACACCTCGCCGTGGGAATGGCGCTACACCGCCAACCTGGGCCACCGCGAAGAAGGCGGCACCCCCGACATCGTCGGCGCCATCCGTGCGGGCCTGGCCTTTGACCTCAAGCACTTGCTCGGCACGGAACGCATCCGCCGCCGCGAAGACGAGCTGGTGCACCGCGCCGTGGCGCGCTGGGCCAACCACCCGCGCATTCGCATTTTGGGCGACCTGCAGGTCCCGCGCCTGGGCATCTTGTCGCTGGTGTTTGACGAGGGGCGCCTGCACCACAACCTCGCCGCGCGGCTGCTCAGCGATCGCTTTGGGATCCAGACCCGGGGCGGCTGCATGTGCGCCGGAACGTATGGCCATGAATTGTTGGGTATCGGCGCGGCGCGCAGTTTTGAGATCCGCTGCGCCCTCGACCAGGGCGATGAGGCCAGCAAGCCGGGTTGGCTGCGCATCAGCTTTTCGCCGGCGACCGGCGAGGACGAGTTCAATGTGCTGCTGGGCGCGGTCGTCGACCTTGCCGACCACTGGCAGGCCTGGGCTGCGGACTACCAGATGGACCCGGTGACCGCGACCTGGCGTCACCGCGACGACGGGCGGCTCGAATTGCAGCACCGGCCCGTGGTGCTGCAGGGCCCGCCGGAGTCCGCGCTGCAGGCCCGGGATTGCACAGTTGCTGCCCCTGGGATCTAGGCCATGCCGTTGGGAGTCGTCATGAAAACGCTGGTTTTGCTGCCCTGCCTCTTGGTGTCAGTTGCCGCGTGCGGTGCAGCGACGCCGGCCGCGCCCTCTGCTTCGGACGCGACCGCCGACACCGCCCAAGCGGACACCAAGGACACGGCCGCCGAAGTCAGCGGCGACGCGGCAACCAGCGACGCGGGCGCAGACGCCAGCTTTGGTGACGCCCAAGTCCAGGGCGCGGACCACTGGTGTGCCGCCTTTGCCACTGCGCTTTGTGCCAGTGCAAAGGCGTGCTGCAACGGCGCGCCGCCAGCCAACTGCGAGGCGGCGTGGCAAAAGGCGTGCAGCAAAGCAGGCTTCGCCGACCTCGACGATGCCTTGACCGGCGCCCTGGTCTCGCGCACGGACGCTGCCAAATCGGCGTGCATACAAGGGCTGCAAACCGCCGCTGCGGCATGCGACAAGCACGGTGTCAGCCGGGCCATCGCCAACTGCTTGCGCGGGTGGCGCGACCCCGCAGGGCTGGACAAGAACTGCGCGGCGCCAGTCGACATCGCTTGCGCCGAGGGCAAGGGCCGTTGCTCCGCAATAACACCCGACCTCTACGTCTGCACGCAGGCGGCAGCCGCGGGCCAAGCGTGCAGCGCGACGGTACCGTGCGCGGTCGGTTTGGAGTGCCTCGACGGCGCGCTCACCCGCGCCAAGACTTGCGGCACGCCCGGTTCGACCTGCAACCTGGCCGACAAGTGCTGGGACGGCTGGGCCTGCGACAATGGCGCTTGCAAGAAACAAGACAAGGGCGCGCCTGCCACCTGTGCCGACGACACCGCTTGTCCGGGCACCCACCTGTGCAGCGGCGGGGTCTGCGTGCCGAAATTGTGCTTGTAGAGTGACGGGCTCACACGACGACGGCCCAACGAACGCTTGCGAGCCGGGCGTCGCTGGCCGCGCCGCCATACCTGGCAGCGGCGGCCGGAGCCGACTCGTTGCCTACTTGCAACTGGCGCAGGTCGACCCGCTGCAGGTATTGGACTTGCCGCCGCTGGCCGTGCAGCAGTCGTTGTTGTTTTTGCACGCCGTGTCGCAATAGCAGCTGAATCCGGTCGGCTTGCTGCCGCACGCGTTGTTGCACGGGTGGGTGCTCGGCTTGCAGTCGGTCGGGCAGGACGACGACGTTTCGGGCGGATCGCAAAAGCCGTCGCCGCACTTGGTGGTCGGCTTGCACACGCCCGTCGCGTCGCAGGTCGATCCGCTCAGGCAGGTGCCACAGACGCCGCCGCAGCCGTCGCTGCCGCAGGTCTTGCCGGCGCACTGTTTGACGCAGGTGCTGGCACAGTAGGTCGCATAGTCGCTGCAGCAGTCTTTGGCGCCGACGCAGCCTACGTCGCAATGGCAGGTCGTGCCCGCCGCCGTCTTGCTCGACAGCCCGCACATGCCTTTGCAGCCGCTGGTGCCCTTGACGCAGTCCGTGGCACAGCTTTGGAAATTCTCCGGCGCGGTGCACACGCCGTCGCCGCACTTGGTGGTCGCTTTGCAGTCCGTCGGGCAATTGGCGGTGGTTTCTCCGGTTTCGCACACCGCGTTGCCGCACTTGGGCCCGCAATCGGCGGGGCAGCTCGACTGGGTTTCCGGGCTGTCGCAGGTGCCGTCGCCGCACAGGGCAGGGCAGTCGGACTTGCAAGTCGCGGGCTTCTCCGGCGCAGAGCAGATGCCGTCGCCGCACTTGACTGGACAGTCGGCGGGACAGGTCGTCACGGTTTCAGGAGCGGTGCAAGCGCCGTCGCCACAGGCCGCAGGACAGTCGCTGGCGCAGTTCTTGGCCGTCTCGCCACCTGTGCACGCGCCGTCGCCGCATTGGGCCGGGCAGTCGGAGGGGCACGAAGGCGCGCTTTCGCCGCTCGTACAAGCGCCGTCGCCACACTTGCTTGGGCAGTCGCTGTTGCAGGTGGCTGGCGATTCGCCCGGGCTGCAAAACCCGTCGCCACACTGGGCGGGGCAGTCTTGGGGGCAGGTCGCCGCGTTCTCGCCGTCGCTGCAATTGCCGTCGCCACAGGCGGGCTTGGGGGTGCAGTCGGCTGGGCAGCTTGCCTGGTCTTCGCCCGCCTCACACACAGCGTTGCCGCATTGGGCGACTGTGGTGTCCGCGTCCGCGTCTGCGTCCGCATCGACCCCGACGTCGGCATCTGCCTCCGCATCGACGTCCGCGCCCACATCGGCATCCGCGTCGGCACCATCGCTGGCATCGGCAACGATCGCTGCGTCACCCGCAGTCGCCAGGTCGCCCGTCGTATCCGCGACCGCCGTGGCGTCGCCGGCCATGGCGTCGGCCACCGATTGCTGACCCAGCTTGATGCAAATGGAAACCAGCTTGCCCGCCTGGGTCTCGACCGTGCAGATCTCGCCCTGCCCGCACAGCCCGCTATCCTGCCATTGCCCGCCTGTGCAGCTGAGCTTTTGCGCCTGCCCATTGGCGTTGAGGCAGCCGACCGGCGTCACGGCTTCGGTGCACGGGGTGCCGAGCTGGCCGCCTGCGACGGCTCCGCCACCCCCACCGCCGCCCCCGCCGCCCACGCAGCCAGCGACCCAGAGCGACCCGAACACCCAAACGCAAAAAACCAGGCTCAAGCGCATTGTTGTTCCAATAGCAGGGGAAATTGCGGACTTGCGGCGCCGCGCGCCAGCGCCAACACAAGGGACCCAACCCTAGCGAATCGAACACTGCCCGGCGACGCAGCGCGCCTTGTTGGCGAGGATCTCGCAGGCGACGTCGCCTGCGCACGCGACCTTGGTGCACGCTCCGCCCGTGCAGACACCGCTGTCGCAGGCCGTGCTGTCGGTCGCGGTGCAGGTGTCTGCCAGATCGGCGACGACCAGCAGGCGCGAGCTGGCGGTCGACGTGCCGCCGCGGTCGTCCCACACCTGCAAGGCCACGTCGTAGCCACCCGCTTGGGCAAACGTATGGCTCCACTGCGCGCCCGCCTGATCGGTGTACGGCGACCCGTCGGCGGTCGAAAACCGGAACTTGCTGATGCGGGCGCTGAGGTCGGGCCGGTCTTTGACAATGGCCACGCGGGTCGGATTGGCGTCAAACACGACCGGAATGCCTGCGCGCACGACCGCCGGGTGGGCGAGGCCGGCAACCGGTGCCGGCAATTTGATCGGTTCGGCTGCGTCTTCGCACGCCGCGGCGCACGCCAAAAAGGCTGCCAAGGTCAACGCCCGCTGCGATTTCATGCCACTACCTCGCCGACCAGGTCGTGCGCGCCTGCCTGCGTCATGCGAACCTGGCGAATCTGTCCGCGGCCGATGTCTGCCGGGGCGTCGTTGATGTAGACCACGCCGTCGATGTCCGGTGCCTGGCCCTGGCTGCGACCTTGCAACAGCAGTTCCGTTTCTTCTGAAATCCCTTCGACCAGCACCGGCAGCGTCCGGCCGACGTAGTCCGCCAGGATACGCTCGGAAATCTTCTGTTGCGCCCGGGTGATGCGGTCGCGGCGCGTCTTCTTGACCGCGGTCGGCACCTGACCGGCCATGCGGCCCGACAGGGTGCCGTCCTCGCGGCTGTAGGCAAAGCAGCCCAGGTGCTCGAATCGCCACGTTTTGACGAAATCGAGCAGCTGAGCAAAGTCGGCGTCGGTCTCGCCCGGGTGACCGACCAGCATGGTCGTGCGCAACACGATGTCCGGTACGCGGTCGCGCAGTCGGCGCAGCAGGTGCTCGATGTCGGCGCGCGAGGTGCGGCGCTTCATCGCCGCCAGCACCGCGTCGCTGGCGTGCTGTAGCGGCATATCCAGGTAGTTGCAGCAGTTTTCCGTCTCGGCGATGGCATCGATGAGGTCATCGCCAAAATTGTCCGGGTACGCGTACATCAGCCGAACCCAGCGCAGGCCGTCCACTTTGCCGAGTTCGCGCACCAGGCGGGTCAGCGCCCGCGGTTCGTCGATGTCGAGCCCATAGTGGGTCAGGTCTTGTGCCACCAGGTTGATTTCCAGCACGCCGCGCTCGACCAGCGCGCGCGCTTCTGCCACGCAGTCCTGCACCGAGCGCGAGCGCTGGGTTCCGCGCAACTTGGGGATGATGCAGAACGAGCACGCCTGGTCGCAGCCTTCGGCGATCTTGAGGTAGGCTGAGCACGACGCAGGTGCCACGTAGCGCGGCTCCAGGTGCTCGGCGAGGTACTCAGGGCGGCCTTTGCGGGCGCCGTGCACCAGGGTTGCCGGTCCGCCGTCCAAGCCCAGGCGGCGGTTCAACTGGTCGTACTCGCCGGTGCCGACGAAGGCATCGACTTCGGGCAGTTCGCGCGCCAGTTCGTCGGCGTGGCGCTGGGCGAGGCAGCCGGCGACCACCAGTTTGCTGCCCGGTCGCGCCGCCTTGTGGTCGGCCAGGCCCAGGATCGCGTCGATGCTCTCGGTCTTGCTGTCTTCGATAAAGGCGCAGGTATTGACGATCAGCAAGTCGGCCAGCGCCGGATCACCGGTCAGATCCCAGCCATCGCGCTGCAACTGGCCGACCATCAATTCGCTGTCGACGCGGTTTTTGGGGCAGCCCAGGGACACCAGGTGCACGCGGCGTGGCGCCTCGGGAACCTGGCTGGTCACAGAAGTGCTTGAAATCAAACTGGACATGAGCGCTCGTCCCGCCGCTGCGGGGGCGAGAGTGTAGCCCAATCCAGGGGTCGGCGCGACTGAAGAATTGCCCGGCGCGCGTCAGCCGTAGCGCACCTGCACCCGGGTCACCAGCTGGCGCAGCGCCTCTTGGACCGTCGCGGTGTCGGGGGCCTTGACGATGGCCCAGCCTTCGCCCTCGTAGCTGTCCGAGCGCGGCTGGCCGATCTTGGGCAGCTTGCGGTCGACCACCCACACGCCTGCCGCCTCTTGGGCTTCGGCGAGGCCGGTGACGCTGGCGACGCGGCCGCCGCGGCCCTGACCGCGAAAAAAGGCCACGCCGGCTGCGCACTTGCGCTTGAGGTTGCTCGGCCAGGTTTCGTGCACCATCAGGCGGGTCCACAGCGCGATCATGTCCACGCCGTTGACCATGCCCATCATCGGCATGATGTGCACGCCGGGCGGCCGGGCGCCGACTTCGCTGACCCCCTGGCTGCCGTCTTTGCGCAGGAACCACTCCATGTGCGACAGGCCGGTGCCCATGCCGAGCGCTTTGAGCGCGCGGGCATTGGTGCCGCGAAACGACGTGAATTCAGGCAGATCCTCTTCCTTGGGCAGGATGACGCAGTACTGCATCCACGGGTTCTCGAGCACTTCGAGCGGCCGGTTCATGTACCAGGTGCCCGACCACCACACCGGTTCGCCGCGGATGGTCACGGTCTCAAAGGTCCGCTCGGCACCGACCACGAACTCTTCGGCTTGCGCGGGCGCCTCGATGTTGGGCCGCAACGCCCGCAACGCCTTGTCGAGATCGCCGCGGTTTTGCACCCGAAAGGTGCCGCGCGACCCCAGACCGTCCACCGGCTTGAGGA
>CAXRHS010000804.1:0-3148 GCA_964230235.1 Myxococcota bacterium | reverse complement strand
GTTGGTGTCGGCGCTCTTGACTTCGTCGGCTCCGGCCTTTTGGGCCACGTTGCTGTCGGCGCAGCAGCGAAAGCCGGTGGTCTGGTTGCGGTTGCCGATGCCAAAGCTGGCCGATCGCTGGTTGCAGGCAGCGCGCTCGCCCGAATTGTTGTGGCCGCCCATCAAGCCCGCCGTCTCCTTGGTGGTGCCCGACCATTCGCCGATGTTGCCGGCGAGATCGAAGATGCCAGAGTGGGTGCGGCACTGCGCCTTGCTGCCGGTCTTTTGGTACTTGCCCTTGTACTTGTCTTCTTGATCCACGCAGTTGCCGGCGGCATAGAAAGTGCCATACGGGTACATGTTGCCCTCGACGTCGTCGTCGGCGAACTGCTGGTTGTTGTTGTTGTCCACGGCCGGCACGCCGGAACAGGCGGACACCCACTCCTCTTCGGTGCACAGGCGCTTGCCCGCTTTCTTGCAGGCCTCGTCGGCCTCGGTCCACGACGCCATTGCCGGCTCCACATCGGGCAGGCTGACCGCGCGGCCGTCCTTTGCAATCGACGCTTCATACGGGTCGATAAAGAATCCGCCTTTGGCCGTCTTGCCGGCGATCATCTGGCTGCCGTCCGGCTTGGGGGCTTGCTGGGCGGCCTTTTGCTTGTCCTGCTCAAAGCGCACCCACGCCGGCCGCGGATCTTCCAGGGCCTTTTGGACCATGTATTCCAGGATCTGGGTGGTCGCCGAACCGGTCACCAGCCTGCCGTTGATGTAGGTGCGCGGCGCACCGTTGATGCCGGCGCGGACCGCGGCATCGATGTCTTTGTTGAACTTCTGACAGATCGACGGATCCTTGATGCTCGCGTCGTATTTCGCCATGTCGAGCCCGAGTTCCTCGGCGGCTTTGCGGTTGGCGGCCGGATCGAGGTTTGGCTGATTGGCGTAGAGCTTGTCGTGCATTTCCCAGAACTTGTTCTGGCGACCGGCGCACAACCCCGTGGCGTGGGCGTTGCACGCGTTGGGGTGCTTGTCGTAGCCCTGCATGTAGCGGTTGCAGGTCGGGTTCATCGGAAAATGCTTCATGATGAAGCGCACTTTGTCCTTGTACTTGGCCTTGACCGGTTCCATGGTCATCGCCAGGTACTTGCAATAGGGGCACTCGAAATCCGAGTACTTGACGACCGTGACCTTGGCGTCCTTGGGGCCCACGGCGTCGCGCAAGTCTTCCTCGTCAAAGCACGGGTTGAAGATTGTCCAGCCGTCTTCCTTGGTCATCACGCCATAGGTCTTGCCACATTCGCTGTTGTCGACCACCGCCGCAGGCGCAGCGCTCGGCCCGCTCGGGGCGGTCGGCGCAACCGCGCCTGCTTGCGCAGCGCCCTGATCGCCCTTGGGCGCTTCGGCCGGTGCCGCGCCGCCGGTGGCGAACATCTGGTCGAGCTTGGCCTTGTACTCGCCTTCCATCTTCTCTTTGGTGTGGTCGTAGCCCAGCCATGCGACGCCCAGGCCGATAAAGGCAACCAGGATGCTGGTAAAGACCGGTTGCTCAAACGACTTGAGCAGACCCACGCACCGCGACACCGCGTTGGCGACGGTCCCCGGGCCGGCGGCAATCGCCAGCGCGGTCGAACCGAAGTTCACCACGTACAGCGAAATGCAGTACAGGCAATACGCTTCGACCTTGACCGAGCTGTACAACGCCAGGTACAGCGAAAACGCGCTGGTCAGCAGGCCAAGGCCGGCCACGATGTCGAGCGCCCGCCGGCCGGTGGCTGCATCGACCCCGCCGTCCTTGCCGGCGCGCATCGCGGTCGCCACCAGGTAGATCTGGGCGAGGTAGGTCGGCACCGCGTACAGGCTGATCGGCAGGCCGAAAAGCTCGGACATGCCGCTCATGTTGACCTTGTCGCAGTTGATCGCGCCGCCCAGGTTGCAGCTCGACAGATAGCCGGGATCGAGCAGCACGTGCAGCTTGTGGCGCACCAGGTACACCGCAACGCCGACGCCGACGGCCAGCAAGGCCAGGGTCGCGATCAGCAATTGGCTTGACGGCGCCTCGGGTTCTGCGGCGGGCGGCGCGGCGGCGGGCACCTCTGGCGCCGGTTGGTCGGGCGGCGGGGTGGTCGGGGCTTTGCTTTTGGCCATCGGAACAATCTCCACAAGATTATCGAAGGTTGCCCGCGGGGCGGGCCGCAACGGACTGCGCGCGGGGCGCGTAATTTAGGCGGATACGGCTTTTGCGCAAGCCGGCCCGCCAGCCAACCCCGCCGCGCAGCCAAAGATTCCACGCCTGGACTTGTCGATCGCAGCCGCGGCTGCCATGGTCCGCGGGCGCGGGTCGGGTAGGCGCTGCCCAGCCTGCGCGCGGAGGCGAACATGGTTGAAACACCCGACGTGATCATCGTCGGCGGCGGTCTGGCTGGCTGCGAGTGTGCGTGGCAACTGGCCGAGCGCGGCTTTGCCGTGCAAATCCGCGAGATGAAGCCGCATCGGCGCACGCCCGCGCAGTCCAGCGACGTGCTGGCCGAGCTGGTGTGCTCGAACTCCTTTCGCAGCGACAACCCGCACAACGCGGTCGGCCTTTTGCACGAAGAACTGCGGGCGCTGGGTTCGCTCCTCTTTCGCCTCGCAGACCAGCACCGCGTACCGGCGGGCGATGCGCTGGCGGTGGACCGCGAGCTGTTTTCCGCGGCCGTCGAGCAGCATGTGCGCGATCACCCGCGGATTGCCGTGGTGCCGGGCGAGGTGACCGAGTTGCCGCTCGACAGCGGCGTGCCCGTGGTGGTGGCGACCGGGCCTTTGACCTCGGATGCGCT
This sequence comes from Myxococcota bacterium, assembly GCA_964230235.1. Taxonomy (GTDB): domain Bacteria; phylum Myxococcota_A; class UBA9042; order UBA9042; family UBA9042; genus SXRM01. The sequence continues at coordinate 356 of CAXRHS010000804.1, read as the reverse complement.
CGCCGCGCAGCTGGTCGCGCGCACTGGACAGGAGCGACTGGCGTTCTATGACGCGATCGCGCCCATCGTCGCCGCCGACTCCATCGCGATGGACGAGGTCTTTGCGGCGTCGCGCTGGGGCAAGGGCGGCGGGGACGACTACCTCAACTGTCCGATGAACAAGGACCAGTACCTGGCGTTCGTTGCCGCGGTTGTCGCCGCCGAGGCGCTGCCTCTGCAGGATTTCGAGCGCGGGGTCCGCTATTTCCCAGGCTGCCAGCCCATCGAAGTCATCGCGCAGAGCGGGCCCAAGTCGCTGCGGTTTGGCCCGATGAAGCCGACCGGGCTCGACGATCCCCGCACCGGCCGCTGGCCCT
>CAXRHS010000803.1:0-6900 GCA_964230235.1 Myxococcota bacterium | reverse complement strand
TCGCCGGCCTCGACGGCCGGTCGCGTCAAGACGATGCGCTTGACTTGCCGACGTTGCAAGGCCGAAAGCGCGCATGCCACCGCCAGGTGGGTCTTGCCCTTCCAAGCCGGGCCAATGCCAAAAGTCAGGTCGTGGTCGGCGATCGCCTGCAGGTAGAGCTGCTGACCGGCCGTGCGCGCACTGACCTGGCGCAGTCCGTCGATCCAAGGGGCAGGCTCGCCGGCAGCTACCAGGCGCGCGGGCGCGCGCGCCCCCACGGCGCCGGCGCCTTGGGGCGCGCGACCGCGCAGATCGACCACTTGCGAGATTTCGCGGTGAACCATGTCTTCGCTGATGTCCTGGCCCGACCTGGCGCGGGCGAAAAGGGCCGACACCACATTGGCAGCGACCTGCACCTGCCCCGGCGTGCCATGCAAATGCAGGTGGCGGCCGCGCGCAAGAACCTGAATACCCAAGCGGTTCTCGAGGGCGCGCAAGTTGGCGTCGGCTTGACCGCACAAGGCGCGCAGCCCCTCTGTGTCATCCAGTTCCACGGTCACGCGGCGCTCTGGGGCGGCCGCGCGCTGCGGATTGCCGGTCGCAGATGGCGCTTGAACGGGCAATTGGGTCAACGTGCGCAGCGAATCGGGCACTGGCGGGCGGGGACGTAGCCGGTGCGCAGGGGGCGAGCGACCGGGCGACGACGGACCGCAAATTAGCGGATGTTGGTTTGGTTTTCCACGGGCGGATGGGCGCCACCAGGCGAGCGCCGCGCCAGAATGGGTGGCTGCAATCGGGACGGCTACAACAACCGACCCTGCGCGTCCTCGCCCGGCAGGCGCTCGGGCACCGGCAAGCCCAGGTGCAGCCACGCCTTGGGCTGGGCCACCCGGCCGCGCGGCGTGCGGGCGACGTAGCCTTGCTGCAGCAGGTAAGGCTCCGTCACATCTTCCAGGGTGTCGCGCGCTTCGCTGAGCGCGGCCGCGATGGCCTCGATGCCCACTGGTCCACCGCCAAATTGGTTGATCAGCCGCGCCAGGTAGGCGCGGTCCATCGGGTCGAGGCCGGCCGCGTCCACTTCCAGTTCGCCGAGCGTGTGCGCCGCGAGCGCACGGGTAATGGTCTGCTGGCCTTGGACGGCGGCGAAATCGCGGACACTTTTCAGCAACCGGTTGGCGATGCGCGGGGTGCCGCGCGCCCGCCGCGCAATCTCCAGGGCGGCGTCGTCGGCAATCGGCGCCTGCAGGCGTTCGGCCGAACGCGCAACCACCACCGCCAGTTCCTCGGGTGTGTAGAACTGCAAGCGCGCCACGTAGCCAAAGCGATCGCGCAGCGGCCCGGTCATCAGGCCCGTGCGGGTCGTGGCGCCCAGCAGCGTAAAGCGAGGCAGCTGCAACGCGATCGTGCGCGCGTGCGGCCCGTCGCCGATGACGATGTCGAACCGGAAGTCCTCCATCGCGGGGTAGAGGTTCTCTTCGACGACCGGGGTCAAGCGGTGGATTTCGTCGATAAACAGGATGTCGCCTTCCTGCAAGCCGGTCAGGATCCCGGCGAGGTCGCCCTTGCGCTCGACGGCTGGCCCGCTGGTCAGGACCAGGTTGCCGCCCATGGCGCTGGCAATCAGGTTGGCCAGCGTGGTCTTGCCCAGGCCGGGCGGCCCGCAAAACAGCATGTGGTCCAGCGGTTCATTGCGCTGGCGGGCGGCGGCGATAAAGACCTGTAAGTTCTTGACCACCGCCGACTGACCGACGTAGTGGGCAAATGACTTGGGCCGCAGCGCGCGGTCGTTGGCGGGCTCCGCGGGCCGCGGGTTCAGCGGGTCGTCGGCAGGGCGTTGGGCGGTGGCCATGTCCGATCGTCCTTGAGGCTGTTGCGAGACAGCCTCCGGCGCGGCACGCGCCGCGCTGGGGGTGAGGAACCCGTAAGGGCTTCGAGGGGGCCGCGCGGCCTGCCTTTGGAAAAGGCGGCGGAGCGGACTTTTTCGAAGTCTCCCTAGGCTGGGCGCCGCAGCGACGCCAGGGCGGCACGCAGGGCCACGTCGAGGCTGGCCGCCGGTTGGGCCGCGGCAGTCGCCTGGGCCACAGATGCCGCAGCATTGGGCTTGTAGCCCAGGTTGATCAAAGCGGATTCGAGGTCAGCGACGAGGCCGGCGGGCGCGGGCCCGGTTGCAACGGCAGGGCGCACCGCAGTTCCGGCAATCGGCGGCAGGCGATCGCGCAACTTGACCACGATGGTCTCGGCGGTCTTCTTGCCGATGCCCTTGGCCTTGCACAGCGTCTGCGCCTGGTCGCCGACGATGGCTGCCGCCAGCCGGACCGGCTCCAATTCACTGAGCAACGCGAGCGCCGCTTTGGGCCCGACGCCGGGCACCGAGAGCAGGCAGCGAAACAGGTCGCGCGCGCTCGCCGTGCCAAAGCCGTACAGCGCGATGGCGTCCTCGCGGACTTCGGTGTGGACCAGCAGTTCGACGTCGCCGCCCACCGAGTGGGCCAAGCGATCGGGCTCGGGTACCGCCACCAGGTAGCCCACGCCGCGCACATCGACCACCAGCGCGTCGCCGTCAATGGCCTGACAGATGCCGCGCAAATAGGCGATCACCGCGAACTCCGGGTTGCGCGCGCTTGAGCCACCGCTGCGAGGTAGGCCGCACGGGCCGGCGAAGGCGGTGCAGCGGGCGGTGGTGTGCGCACTGTGCGCGCAGCCGGCGTTGCCAGCGCCGCGAACGCCTGTTGGCGCAAATGCGTGACGGCGACGGCCAGGGCGTCCGCTTCGTCTTCGGCTGGCAAAGCGCCCAGGCCAAGGGTGGCGGCAATCATGTGGCGCATCTGGTGCTTGTCGGCGCGACCCGACCCGGCAATCGCGCGCTTGACAGTGGCGGGCGAGTATTCAAACACCGGCAGCCCGCGCGCGGCGGCAACGGCAATGGGCAGGCCGCGCGCCTGACCGAGCACCAGCGCCGTGCGCGCATTGGCGTGCACGAACGCACTCTCGATGGCCAGCGCGCCGACCGCCTGCTCGCGCACAAGCGTCTGGATCCGTTGTAGAATCTCGCCAAGGCGCGTGTGCAGTTCTCCGTGCATGTGCACCACCCCGCCGTCGACACGCTGCAGCGCTCGGCCCTGCTGGCGGACGACGGCCCAGCCAAACTTGCGGCTGCCGGGATCCACCCCCAGGACCAGGTTGTCCAACACCGGTGAATTCAAGGTCATACACGCGGTCGCCGACCCGGGCGGGCGGCGGCGAGCCTAGCCCGAATTGCCGTGGCTGGCCAGCCTGGGCTACAAGGCGCGCCAATGCGCGAAATCACGCACTGCTGTCGATTGTTGTTGTTGGCGGTGGTCGTCGGGACTTGGTTTGGGGTTGCTTGCAAGCGCCAACCCGCGCAGCCGACCGCAACCGATAGCCCGACAGCCAGCGCGCCGGTCGTCGATGGCGCCGTCCCGGCGCCGCAAGCGCCGACGCCCGTAGACCTTTTTGCCCAGGCAACGGTCGTCGGGGTCGAACCGGCCGCCGAACAGCCGCTGAGCGAGGTCATCCGCAGGCTGCAAGTCGAGGCGCGCCAGCCGGGTTTGGGTCGGCTGGCCGAATTCGCGACCCCGTCGGCGATCCGCACCCTGCGCATGGGCGACAACGGGCCGCTGCTGGTGCCGCCTTCGACGGTGTGGGACCGGGTGGACCCGCAGGTGATTCAGGTCGAATTCAATGGGGGCCGCGCGGCGGTGGTGGTGCGCCATCCGGGTCTGCCGCTGACGTCGTGGTTCTACCTGCGGCAGGGGCGCTGGCTTTGGGATCTGGCCGACGCGCGCGAGCTGCAGCCCCACTGGCCAGGGCCAGACCACCCCGAGAACCGCGACCTGACGCTTGCACAGGCGCTGGCCGACCTGCCGGGCCAGGGTCTGCCCGAGTTGGTGTTTGAGACCACGGCAGGCACCTTTACCTGCACGCTGCGCGCGGACGTGGTGCCGGAAACCGCGGCACACCTGATTGGCCTGGCGTCCGGCAAGCGGGCCAGTCGCAAGATCGAGGGCAACAAGTTCACCTTGCAGTGGCAACGGGTGCCGCTTTACGACGGCCAGCTGCTGTACAAGCCCGTCGCCGGCAAGCGCATCGAGGGCGGCGACCCGTTTGGACACGGCACCGGTCACGCCGGCTTTCGCATCCGCGACCAGTTTGATTTGCGCCTGCGGCACGCCGCGCCCGGCGTGTTGAGCCTGGTCACCTTGGGGCCACACTCGTGCAGTTCGATGTGGCAGATCTCGCTGCGACCCGCACCGGAATTGGACGACAAGGCGCCGGTGGTTGGCCTATGCCGCGACCTTGAGGTGGTCGACGCGATCAGCAGGCTGCCGCAAAACGCGGTGCGGATCGTGCGGGTTCGCGTTCAGCGCGCAAACAAGTAACCAGTCGCGGGCAAGTTGAGCGGGCCGCCCGTGTCCAGGCAACCCGCCGCGCCTCCTGCTGCGATCGCTGCAGACTGGCCGCAGGTCGTGCCGCCCAGGCCAATCCCGATCCGCGACCCGGGCGTGGTGCAATCGGCACTTGCGCTGGCGACGATGCCAACGCGTGCGCGGGCGTAGTCGAAAGCAGTGCCGACGCCCGGATGGGCGTTGAAACCCTGCACGCGGCAGCCCGCCAGCAGTTGCGCGCCGGGCAACAGGCCGAGCCAGTTGGCTTCTGGCACCGACAGTTGCACGAACTTGCCCTGGACGATGACGTGAAAGAGGCTGCTGCCTTGCAGGTTGGCGACGAGCCAGGTGGTTTGCTTGGTCGCCTTGAGGCCGACCCGCAATTGCGAAAACGGCAATGACCAGTAGCTGTTCAGGCGCGCCTCGCGGTCGTCGAAGCGCGGCAGCTCGGGATGCAATGTGGCGATGGTCGTCCAGTAGGCGGCGTCATAGCCGAGTTCGCTTTTGGTAGCGGCGATCTTGGCGAGCAGCGTCCAGCCGCCACCGTCGCCCTCCATGTCGCACCAGGCGGCGAACGGCGAGATCGGCGTGAATGGACCATCGGGGTCGAGCCACCACACGCCGGATTTGGCCTTGGCGTCCGCCGCCTTGATGGCCTTGCACGACAGCCCGTAGGTCGCGGGCGTGTTGCGCGAGCACAAGGCTTGCTGGCAGGTGCCCTCGGCGCACGGGTCGCCGTCGTCGAGCGGCAGGTGGGTGCAGCCGCCGCCCATCCCGCACAGGTCGATGGTGCACGGTTCGCCATCGTCGCAGTTCTGGGCTGTGCAAGGCTCGCCGCCGCTGTCGGTCTCAGGGGCGGCGTCTGGCTGCGCGTCGGCAACCGCGTCGGCTGGCAGGTCGCCGGCAATGTCGGCAGTCCCGTCGACCAGGCCTTCGGCTTGAACCTCAACCTGGGTATCGACGAGAACCTCCGCGCTGTCGGCGACGTCGTTTTGTGTTGCATCGCCCGTTGTTTCCGGCGCGGTGTCCGATTTGGTGTCGACCGCCGTCTCGGCTTGGACGTCCTTGGGCGCATCGGGCGCGGCATCGGCTGCGTCCAAGCTGACTTCGGCGACCTGCTGATCCATAGCGGCGTCTGTTGAACCCGTTTCGGCCGGCGCGTCAGCCGCCGCGTCGAAGCCGACCTCGGCGGTATCAGTCGGCGGGAGATCGGGACCAGGGTCGCTGCCAGCGTCCGCGATCTCGGACGCGGCATCCGCACTAACTTCTGGTCCTGGTTCGGCAGCTGCATCGCCCATGGATCCCGCGTCGAAGGCGCTGTCGGGTTTGGTAGCATCGGCAAAGGGTGGCAGCTCTTGGAAGACCGCCCCGTCGAACGCCGGCGTTCCCAGATCGCCGCCGTCCCAGCCGGAAAAATCGGCGATCGCGTCAAAGCTCGGCACATCCCAGATGACCTTGCCGTCTTTTGGCTGGGCTGCATCTGCCTCCTCGGCGCCGGCGTCGGTGGGGGGCGGCTCGACGGCCTGTGCTTCCGCAGGTGCGTCGACTACCGCCGCGCAGGCCTCGGCCGCGGCGTCGCTCGCGGCGGTCGCATCTGGCACGCCGCGACCGGATCGCAAGGCGTCGGCGCCGGCCCCTCCCGCCGGCTCACCGACCGCACCCGTGCCGCCGCCGACAAGGCCGACCAAGGTGACAAGGAGAAGGGCGCGGTATTTGGGGTCCACTGCAAGGTTTGCGCTGTGTCGGCCACGGACACGCATTGCCGAACAATACGCGGGACAAGGCCATTGTCGAGCTTTTGTGCATCGCCCGGTCGCGCTACCCTGTGCGACGCCGCAGCAATCGCCGTCGGAGACGCCATGCCCCCTATCCGCCTGGACCTCAATGCCCTTGCCGTCTTCGCCTGTGTCGTCGAGGAAAAGGGCTTCTCCTCGGCATCGCGACGGCTCGGCTTGTCGAAATCGGCCGTGAGCAAGCATGTGTCGCAACTGGAAGACCAGACCGGCGCCCGCCTGCTGCAGCGCACGACCCGCAGGCTGTCGCTGACCGATGCAGGCGCCGCCATGTACGAGCGCTGCGCGCGCATCGTCGCCGAAGCGGAAGACGCGGAACGCGCCATCAACCAACTGCAGACCAAGCCCAAGGGAATGCTGCGGGTGTCGGGTCCGCTGGCGTTCGGCACGCGCCACCTGGGCGGCCCGGTTGCGGAATTCATGAGCCGATACCCAGAACTGCACGTGGACCTGCAGTTGTCCGATCGCCTGGTGGACCTCGTCGACGACGGCTTTGACGTCGCCGTGCGCATCTCGCGGCTGGCCGACAGCAGCCTCATCGCGCGCAAGCTGTGCCCGATGCAAGGCTACGCAGTCGCGAGTCAAGCCTACTTGGACCGCTGCGGCGTGCCGCAACACCCGCGCGATCTGGTCGGCCACAACTGCCTGCAGTACTCGTATGCAACCACCGGCGACACCTGGATGTTTGCAGATGGCGAGCGCGAGTTGCCCGTGCACGTGCG
>CAXRHS010000802.1:0-2096 GCA_964230235.1 Myxococcota bacterium | reverse complement strand
AAGGACTCCCAGCATGATCGAGACAACGTCAGTTCCAGTTGCCGACATCCGCCGCCGAAGTGCCCCGCCCGACGGCGAGGGCAGCCTGCAGGTGCAGCTCGACCCCAAGGTCAAGATCGGCAACGCCAAGGTCTTTGCCATTTATGGCAAGGGCGGCATCGGCAAAAGCACCACTTCGTCCAACCTGTCGGTCGCCTTCAGCAAGCTGGGCAAGCGGGTGCTGCAGATCGGCTGCGACCCCAAGCACGACTCGACCTTCACGCTGACCAAAAAACTCATGCCCACCGTGATCGACGCGCTCGAAACGGTGGACTTTCATGCCGAAGAGCTGCGGCTTGATGACTTTGTCTTCAAGGGCTACAACGGCGTGATGTGCGTCGAGGCCGGCGGCCCGCCGGCCGGCACCGGCTGTGGCGGCTATGTGGTCGGCCAGACCGTCAAGCTGCTCAAGGAACACCACCTGCTCGAAGACACCGATGTGGTGATCTTTGACGTGCTCGGCGATGTGGTCTGCGGCGGCTTTGCCGCGCCGCTGCAGCACGCGGACCGTGCCCTGATCGTCACCGCCAACGACTTCGACTCCATCTTCGCCATGAACCGCATCGTGCAGGCGATCGGCGCCAAGGCCAAAAATTACAACGTGCGTCTGGGTGGCGTGATCGCCAACCGCAGCGACGCCACCGACCAGATCGACAAGTTCCACAGCGCCACCGGCCTGCGCACGCTGGCGCACTTTCCGCGGCTCGCCGAAATCCGCAAAAGCCGCTTGCAAAAAAGCACCCTGTTCGAGCTGCCCGATTCGCCGGCCGTGCAAGCGGTGCAAAACGAGTACCTGCGCCTGGCCGCCCAGCTCTGGGCTGGCGGCGACCCGCGGCCCGCGGTGCCCATGAAAGACCGCGACATTTTTGACCTGCTGGGTTTCGACTGAAGCCCGCCCAGGAGCCCCTGACCATGAACAGCACCGCCTACGAACAGCGCCGCAGCCAGATCGAACACTACTTCGACCGCACCGCTGCCGACGCCTGGGCCCGCCTGACCTCGAACGAGCCGCTGGGCCGCATCCGCGCCACGGTGCGCGCCGGCCGCGAGCACATGCGCGAGACCCTGCTGTCCTGGCTGCCGGCCGACCTGCGTGGCCTGCGCGTGCTGGACGCCGGCTGCGGCACCGGCGCGCTGGCACTGCAGGCCGCACTGCGCGGCGCCGAGGTGGTGGCCATCGACCTCTCACCCACGCTGGTGCAGCTGGCCGCCGAACGCATGGCGGCCGAACACCCCGAGCTGCCCGGCTCGGTCACCTTTGGCTCGGGCGACATGCTCAGCCCCGAGCTCGGCGAGTTCGACCACGTGGTCTGCATGGACTCGCTGATCCATTACGACACGCCGCACATCGCGCAGGCCCTGGCCAGCCTGGCCGAGCGCACGCGCGGCTCGATGCTCTTCACCTACGCACCGCGCACGCCGCTGCTGGCCATGATGCACAGCGTCGGCCAGCTCTTTCCGCGCGGCAACCGCTCGCCCTCGCTCTCGCCGGTCGATGGCCGCGCGCTGCACGCGGCGCTGCAAGCCCAAAGCGCCCTGGCGGGCTGGCAGCCGGCACGCACCCAGCGCATCGCGCAGGGTTTTTACACCTCGCAAGCCTGGGAGTGGCAACGGCCATGAAACTGCTGCGCCCACCCCGCTGGCTGACCGCTTTTGGCACGCGCTTCATGCCTTTTGCGGACGCGGCCTCGCCCGAGCTGCCGCTGGGCCGCTTGCTGCGCCTGGCGCTGTTCCAGGCGGTGATTGGCATGGTGACCGCCTTGCTGGTGGGCACGCTCAACCGCGTGATGATCGTCGAGCTGCAGGTGCCCGCCTGGTGGGTCGCGCTGGCCGTGGCTGCGCCCATGGTGTTCGCGCCGCTGCGCACCCTGATCGGCTACGGCAGCGACACCCATCCCTCGGCCCTGGGTCTGCGCCGCATCCCTTATTTGTGGATGGGCAGCTTGTTGTTGTTTGGCGGCTTGGCGATCTTGCCGTTCGCACTGCTGCTGTTGTCCGAAGGCCAAGACACCTCGTTGTGGATCGGTCGCGTCGGCGCGTGCTTGGCGTTTTTGTTG
>CAXRHS010000801.1:0-2290 GCA_964230235.1 Myxococcota bacterium | reverse complement strand
GGCCAGGTCGGTCGAGTAGTTGATGCCCGGCGTGATCGTGGCGTAGTACACCTCGCCGATGCGCTCGATACCGCCGGTCAGACCGAAGCGGTTTTGCCACGGAATCAAACCGAGCGCGCCGACGTTGGCCAACTCGCCTTCAATGAAGCGGCGGACTTTCTGGGGCTTGACGGTGACGGTGGATGCGGGCGGGGCTGCCGGCGGTGCAACGGGCGTTGCTGGCTTCGAAACGGGTGCCGCGGTTGGTTTGGGGGCCGGCGCAGGCGCCGGGGTCGGAACTGGCGCAGGTGCAGGTGCAGGCGCCGGTGCTGGGGCAGGTACAGGCGCAGGCGCCGGTGCCGGCGCAGGTGCGGGCGGTGGCGGTGGCGGTGGCGGCGCCACAGGTGGCGGGGGCGGCGCAGCGGGTGGCGGGGGCGGCGGTGGCGCAGCCGGGTCGTCGGCCAGGGCCGAGCGCACGGGCGCGCCGGCAGCCAAGAACGCCACAGCGACGGCCGTTCCGGCAAAACGCTGGAAATGAGTGCGAAAGCGCATCAGAAAGCCTCCCCCCGGCCGTTGACCCGGCGCGTGCCGTCTTGGCGTTTTCGCATGGAAGCGTGGCCGTTGGCAACCAGCCGATGCAGATGCCCAAGTGCCGGGCGCCTTGCCAAGCCGCCCACGTTTGCGGCACACTATCGCGCCCGCGGCTTGACCGCGCTTGCCCCCACCGGAGTCTGAAATCCATGTCGCTCAACGCAGTAGCCACCACGTCCGCGCCCGCCACCGCCACCTCGAATGCCGCCAGCAGCGGGCGTTTGCCGTATAAAGTCGCCGACATCGGCCTTGCCGACTGGGGCCGCAAAGAGATCCGGATCGCCGAAAAGGAAATGCCGGGTCTAATGGCGCTGCGCGAGAAGTATGGTCAGAGCAAGCCGCTTGCCGGCGCGCGCATTGCCGGTTGCTTGCACATGACGATCCAGACCGCCGTGTTGATCGAGACGCTGCAGGTCCTGGGTGCGGAAGTGACCTGGACCTCCTGCAACATCTACAGCACCCAAGACCACGCGGCGGCGGCGATCGCGGCGGCGGGTTTTCCAGTGTACGCCTGGAAGGGCGAGACCCTGGCGGAATACGACTGGTGTCTCGACCAGCAGTTGTTTGCGTTCGCGGGCGGTAGAGGCCCCAACCTGATCTTGGACGACGGCGGCGACCTGACCTGGTGGATCCATCAGCGCTACCCAGAGTTGCTCAAGGACATCAAGGGTTTGAGCGAAGAGACCACCACCGGCGTCCACCGCCTGTACCAGGCGCATGCGCGCGGTGAGCTCAAGGTGCCGGCCATCAACGTCAACGACTCGGTCACCAAGAGCAAGTTTGACAACCTGTACGGCTGCCGCGAATCCCTGGCCGACGGGATCAAACGCGCGACCGGCGTGATGGTGGCGGGCAAGACCGCGGTCGTGTGCGGGTATGGTGACGTCGGCAAAGGCTGTGCACAGTCGATGAAAGGCTTTGGCGCGCGGGTGCTGATCACCGAGATCGACCCCATTTGCGCGCTGCAGGCGTCGATGGAGGGCTATGAGGTCGTGACGATGGAAGACGCGGCGCCCATCGCCGACATCGTCATCACCGCGACCGGCTGCTGCGATGTCGTTACCGGTGAGCACCTCAAGGCGATGAAGGACCACGCCATCCTTTGCAACATCGGTCACTTTGACAGTGAGATCGACATGCGCTGGCTGGAGACGACCCCCGGCGTGCGCGAAGAGAACGTCAAGTCGCAGGTCGACCTGTTCCACTTTGACAACGTGGCCGGTGCGACGAGCAAGGCACTGATTGTGCTCGCGCGCGGTCGGCTGGTGAACCTGGGCTGCGCCGCTGGCCATCCGAGCTTTGTGATGTCTTCCAGCTTCACCAACCAGACCCTGGCGCAGATTGCGCTGTGGACCCAGCCGTTTGCGCTCGGCGTGCATGTGCTGCCCAAGCACCTGGACGAAGAAGTGGCGCGCCTGCACCTGGGCAAACTGGGTGCCAAGTTGACGGTACTGACCGACAAGCAGTCCGAATACCTGGGCGTGCCGGCACAGGGGCCGTACAAGCCTGACCACTACCGGTATTGATTGATCCTGCCGGGTTGGGTTACACCCGGTCCGTTGGCGCGGTCTTCGCGGAGTCCCTCATGAATTCCGAGTGGTTGTCGAGCGGCGTTGCCTCTACGGCGGCGTCGTTGCAAGGGTCGTCTATCCTGGCGATCGCAGCGCAAGTGCGGGCCCTGGTCGCCCAGGGCCATCAAATCTGCAACCTGACCATCGGC
>CAXRHS010000800.1:0-2683 GCA_964230235.1 Myxococcota bacterium | reverse complement strand
GGGCGATCGAACCGTCGCGGCCGCAGAGGCCGTCGTCGCCGGGTGGCCGCCGGCCCTGCAGACGGGTTGGCGATCACTTTTGCACGCGCTGGACCTGCAGTCGATGCGGCTGCAACAGGCGCCGTTTGCGCAGTTGGGCCTGGCGCAGCGGCTGGCGGTGCTGGATCACTGTCAGGCTGGCGGCGACCTGCTGCGCACCGGGCTGCGCGGCCTGTTGGTGCCTGTCAAGCTCGCGCACTTTGACGACGCCGACATCCACGCGGCGGTTGGCTGCACCTATGGCCATACGCCACCGCGGCCCGAAAAGGCCCGCTGGAAGCAGGCCATGACCGACCTGTCGTCGGGCGATTGCGACGTGCACATCGACGCCGAAGTGGTGGTGGTCGGCTCAGGGGCGGGCGGCGCAGCGGTGGCCAAGGAGCTGGCCGACCTGGGTTGCGCGGTGGTGATCCTGGAGGAAGGCGCCTACTTCGGTCGCGGCGAATTCACGGGCCGCGCCGTCGAGATGATGCGGCGCATGTACCGCAACCGCGGCGCGACATATGCCCTCGGCAACACGTTCTGGCCGATTCCGCTGGGCCGGACCGTTGGCGGCACCACCACCATCAACAGCGGCACATGCCTGCGCGCACCGGAAACGACACTGGCGCGTTGGCGCGCCGACTCCGGCATCGCCCATTTCACGCTGCAGGACCTTGACCCGTATTATGCGAAAGTAGAGAAGATCCTGCAAGTTGCCCCTTCGACGCCGGCCGCGCTGGGGGCGCCGGGCCGCGTCATCGCCCGCGGCTGTGCGGCCCTGGGTTGGTCGAATTACCCGTTGCCGCGCAATGCGCCAGACTGCGATGGACAGGGCTTGTGCTGCTTTGGCTGTCCGTCTGGCGCCAAGCGTTCGACAGATGTGAGCTACGTGCCGCTGGCCCTGCAACGCGGGGCGCACCTGTATGCCGGCGCAGTGGTCGAGCAGGTGCGGATCCAGGGCGAGACGGCGGTCGGCGTCGAGGGCCATTTTGTCGGCAAGGATGCCGTGCGCCACAAGCTGCGGGTCAACGCCAAGGCGGTGGTGCTGGCTTGTGGTGCGCTGTCCACGCCGGCGTTGTTGCTGCGGCAAGGGCTTGCCAACGCCTCGGGGCAGGTGGGCCGCAACCTGTCGATTCATCCGGCAAGCGCGGCGGTCGGATTCTTTGCGGAGGCGATTGGCGGCTTGCGCGCAGTACCGCAAGGCTGGTGTGTGGACCAGTTTCACGGTGAGGGCATCTTGTTTGAAGGCGCGAGCTCGCCGCTGCCGATCGTGGCAGCCTCGCACACGGGCTATGGCGGCGCGTTCATGCAGGCGATGGAGGCCTTTGACCGCTCGCTGATGTTCGGTTTCATGGTGCGCGACAGTTCGCGCGGCCGGGTGCGGTTGGGCCCAGGCGGCGAGCCGCTGGTCACCTACGTCGTCAACGAGGCGGATAGGGCGCTCATCCAGCGCGCGACCAGCCTTTTGTGGCAACTGCTGTTTGCCGCTGGCGCACGCGAGATCCATACCGGGGTACACGGCTGGCAAGTGGTGACCCGGCCAGAGCAGGCGGCGGCATTTGCGCAAGCGCGGACGGCGGTGCGGCACTTTGAGCTGTCGGCCTACCACCCGCTCGGCACCTGCCGCATGGGCGCCGATCCGCTGAACTCCGTGGTTTCGCCGACCCACGAAACCCACGATGTGCACAACCTGTGGATATGCGACGGTTCGGCATTGCCGGGTGCCCTTGGGGTCAATCCGCAGGTGACCATCATGGCGCTGGCGACGCGGGCGGCCGCCGCAATTGCGCGAAGGGTCGGGTAGCCAGGCCGGCAGCGTCGCATCGACCGCCATTTGTACGCGCGGTGCCACGGTCGATGCTGCGGGCGCGACCTGCTACGTCGCCGGTCGACCAACCCACGGCGGCCAGCCTGGTGGCACCGACACGCCCCGTTTGCGCGCCACATCGCCGACTGCGCGCAGTGCGCTGAATTGGGCCATCCACACTGCGCGACGCGCCGAATCGCACAGCGCCCAACTGGCCGCCGTGTACGCAGCGAATCGTTGGAGCGACTTCGCCGGCAAGCGCAGGTAACGTGCTCGCGCCCGCAATGCCAACTGGTCGGCAGCGGTCGGCTGTGGCGGCGGCCAGGGCAACGCGGACCGGCCGAGCTGCCGATGCACGACAATGCGCGCAATTCGCCACGCCCGCCGCAAGTGCCATCGATCGGCGATGGCGTCCAAGTGGCTCAGGTTGAGCGAGCCCGCGGCGGCGACCGCCAACGCGATGTCCAAGACCCACAACGGCCGCTCAAACAGGTGCGCGGCGCCGTGGGCAGCCAGGTACACGACCTCGGCTGCGGGGTCCAGGGCGCCATCCGCCCGCAGCAAATCGGCGCAAGGCACCAGCGTACCCAGCCCGGCGAGGCCAGCGGCGTGCAAATCGAGCGGCGGCGACAGCTCGCGGCGCAGGGGCACGTCGTGGTGATGCCGCCGGTAGTATTTCCCGAGCGCAGGGCTGGCTTCGCTGTAACCAATCACCGCCAGGGCCGACAGCGCCGCCTCCAGCTCGGCGGGCGCAACGATCAGATCCACATCGGTGGCGCGGCGCACCCAGCCGGCCGGGTACACGCGGTCGGCAAGGCCGGTGCCCTTGAGTTGCGCCGCCACGATCCCCGCGCT
>CAXRHS010000799.1:0-5798 GCA_964230235.1 Myxococcota bacterium | reverse complement strand
CGCCGCATGCCACGTTGTAGACATTGCCCGGCGCGGCCGGCGCCACCAGCGCCTTGAGGTTGGCCTCCACCACGTTGTCGATGTAGCAGAAATCGCGGGTCTGACCGCCGTCGCCAAACACGGTTGGCGGCTTGCCCTGTTGCATACAAGTGACAAAGCGCGGAATGACCGCGGCGTACTCGTTGTCGGGGCTCTGGCGCGGCCCGAACACGTTGAAGTAGCGCAGCGCAACGCACGGCAGGTCAAAGCAGCGCGTCCAGATTTGACAGTACGTCTCGCCAAAGAGTTTGCCGGCGCCATAGGGGCTGATCGGACTTGGCGCCATGGTTTCTACCTTGGGCAGCACCGGCGTCTCGCCGTAGGCCGAAGAACTGGCGGCAAACACCAGGCGCTGCACGCCAGCCGCCCGCGCCGCCTGCAGCACATACAGCGTGCCGTTGACGTTGACGTCGTGGCTCTCCTCTGGCGCTTCCATGCTGCGAGCGACACTTGGCAGCGCGGCTTGATGCAGCACAAAGTTGGCGCCGTCCATCACCCGCTTGAGCAGATCGCGGTCGCGGATATCGCCCTCGAACACGTCGATGCGCCCGGCCAACGCCGCCAGATTGACCTTGCGGCCGGTGGAGAAATTGTCGAGGACGGCGACCGAATCGCCGCGTGCCACCAAAGCGTGCACGAGGTTGGAGCCAATAAAACCGCCACCACCGGTGACGACGACACGCGCCATGGTTGTTTGCCTTTGCCGTGCGGCCGCTTGGGGCCGGCGCCCAGACTGGAAGTGGACCGGTCAATTCACCGTACAGCTTGCCAGACGACTACTGGTTCATGCCGTCGAGGAAGGCCTGGTTGGTCTCGTACTTGCGGATCTTGTCGAGCAGGAATTCCATCGAGTCGATGACGTTGAGCGGGTGCAGCAGCTGCCGCAGCAGCCACACGCGCGACAGCGTCCGCTCGTCGAAAAGCAGGTCTTCCTTGCGGGTGCCGCTCTTGTTGATGTCCATGCACGGAAAGATGCGCTTTTCCATCAGCTTGCGATCCAGGTGGATTTCGCAGTTGCCGGTGCCCTTGAACTCTTCAAAGATGACTTCGTCCATGCGCGAACCGGTGTCGATGAGCGCGGTGCCGATGATCGTGAGCGACCCGCCCTCTTCGATGTTGCGGGCGGCGCCAAAAAAGCGCTTGGGCTTGTGCAGCGCGTTGCTGTCGACACCGCCGGACAGGATCTTGCCCGACGGCGGCACCACCGTGTTGTAGGCGCGCGCCAGGCGCGTGATCGAGTCGAGCAGGATCACCACGTCGCGGCCGTGCTCAACCAGGCGCTTGGCTTTCTCGATGACCATCTCAGCCACCTGCACGTGGCGGCTCGCCGGCTCGTCAAACGTCGAACTGACCACCTCGCCCTGCACCGTGCGCTGCATGTCGGTCACTTCTTCGGGCCGCTCGTCGATGAGCAGCACGATGAGGTCGAGCTCTTTGTGGTTGGTGGCGATGGCGTGCGCCAGCTCTTGCAGCAGCACGGTCTTGCCGGTGCGCGGCGGTGCCACGATCAAGGTGCGCTGGCCTTTGCCTTGCGGACACATCAGGTCGACGATGCGGGTGGTGAACGACTTCTGGTGGTACTCCAGGCGCAGGCGCTCGGTGGGGTACAGCGGCGTCAGGTTGTCGAAAAGGATCTTCTGCTTGGCGACCTCGGGGTCCTCGAAGTTGATCTCGTCGACCTTGAGCAGGGCAAAGTAGCGCTCGCCCTCGCGCGGGGGCCGAATCTCGCCGCGCACGGTGTCGCCATTGCGCAGGCCGAAGCGCCGGATCTGCGACGGACTGACGTAGATGTCGTCGCTGCCAGGAAAGTAGTTGTAGTCCGGGGAGCGCAGAAAGCCGTAGCCGTCCGGCAGCACCTGCAGCACGCCTTCGGAGTAGATGGCGCCTTCGCGGCTGGTCTGCGCCTGCAAAAGCGCAAAGATCAGGTCCTGGCGGTGCAGGCTGGCGGCGTCTTCAATGCCGAATTCGTTGGCCATGCCGACAAGCTCGGCCATCTTCATGTGCTTGAGATCAATCAGGTTCATCAGATCACCACGGGGACAGGCCAGACAGGTCGATCACGCGGCGCGGGCCCAAGAAAGCGCAGGATGGGCGGGACGGCCAGGTGTGCGGCTGGGTTGCAGACCCACGGTGCGCGGAGAAGCGCAGCCGGGTCAGGTTGAGGTCGTCAGCGGTCCCGGGGATGGGACGCGGGCGGGAATCGACGTCGCACGGGCAATGACCGGGGCCGGGTTTGCGCGTGCGCGCGTTGGGACCAAGCTGCTCGGGACGGCGGCGCAGTTTTAGGGCAGCCACAACGGGTTGTCAATGTTTGCGCGGCCGTCGCAACAAAACGTTTGCAAAAGCATCGAACCATCTGCGCGCGCGGCCCGGGCCTGTTTGCGACACCAGGTATTCAATTTAGGCGCTTACACCTCGCCGCGGTGGACGGCGCAGGGCCGCTGACACACCACCGGCCGGGCGCAGTCAAAGCGCAGGTGATCAGCGGGCGCCAGGGCTTCGAGCGCGGCCGCCTCCACCGATCCGGGCGGAAACAGCGTGCACAGCCGCCGGGCCAGCGCCAGCAGCGCCGGGCCGTCCGCGAAGTGGCTGTCGACCAGCCGCAGGCGATACGCCATCAAGCGCACGCTGCGCCACGGCACGAACGCGATTTCGGTCGCCGCCGGCCGCTGCCACACACCGGCGCGGACCAACTCGCGCACCAGCCAGAAGGCGGCCACCTGCGGCGCTCCGCGCAACACCCCTTGCAGCAATTGCGTCACCAGTGCGTCGGCAGCGGTCGCGGCGGCAAGTTGCTGCGGCAAATCCGGCTGGGCCTTGATCGCGCGGCCGCCGACCGCGGCGTCGACCAGCAACCCGCGCAGGGCGGTGCTTTGCGGGTCGCTGGCGGTCAACTGCCACTTGGTCAGGCCATCGACCAGCGCCTCGGGCCGATCGAGCAGCAGCGCCAGGGGCGCCAGGGTGCCGCCGCTGCGCTCGACCAGGGCGTCGACCAGTGCGCCGTCGCCGCTCAGCGCATAGCCGCGTGCAACCAGCGCCGACAAGAAAAGGTGGCGCGCAGGCTCGTTTTGCGCCATGCGCGGCTCAATGCCATGGGCCAGCAAAAGGCTGCCACCGCCCAAGCCCAGGCTGCGGCCGTGATCGCGCAGCGCCGCCACCACTTCGGCTGGCCCGAGCGGCGCGGCACCACACGCGGCCTCCATGTTGACGTAGCGAATCAGCACCTGCGGCGGGGTGGTGTCGGCTGCGATCGCGACCGTTTCGGCGGGCGCCACACGGGCTGCGGGTGCGGCGTCTGCCGCTGCGGCTGCGGCCGCGACAGCCTTGGCCGCGGGCGCAACGGCCGCTGGGACCGGCGCTGCCTTGCCCGCTTTTGCGGGGGCTGGCGGCGCAGCCGCCGCCGGCTCGACGAACTGCTGCTCGTAGCGCGAAAACACCGAGTCATCGACGGGCTCGGCCTCTGGTGGCAGGTCCAGATCCTCGTCGGGATCGTCGTCTTTCTTGGGGGCAGGCTTGGCGGCCGCGACCGGGGCGACTTTGGCGGGCTCCGGCGGGGCCGATTTCGCCGCAACGGGCGCGGCCACGGGCGCGGCGGGCGCCACCGGAGCCGGGCCGGCGGCGGCAGCCTTTTCGTCGTCCAAGAACTCGTCCGGATCGACCGTGCGCATGCGCGGCACGGCCTGCTTGCCCAGATCGGTCAGTCCCCAGCGGATACCGATCATCTTGACGCGGCCCGACACCACCGCCCACTTGATCCAGTTCTTGAAGGGTTCCAGGGTGATGTGTTTGCCGGGGTAGACGTAGCTCGTCAGCAAGCGGTGCAGTTCGTGGGTCGAGTGCAGGCGGCCGCCGCCTTCGGTGTCGAGCGCCTCCAAGGCGTACTTGACCAGCAGCAGGTTCTCGTCGCACAGGCGCTTGTAGACCTGCTCGCGCATCGCCTCTTCGGTGTCGGCGGCAAAGAACCGCTCGGCCCACGGCCCCAACCGCACCGTGCCTTCGGTGACGATGTCGCACAGCGCCAGCAGCTGTGGCATCTCGTCCTTGTTCCACAGGTTCTCGTCCTTGAGCCAGTCCCGGAACTCGCGCTGGGCCAGGGCATTTCTGCGGATGTGGCCGTAGACCTTGTTGAGGGTCGCAAGACAGTTGTCTTCGCGCACGCCGGGAAAGAACGCGAAATCAACGCGCTGGGCCATGGGTTCCTCCGCCGGGGCTGCGGGCCGCGGGCCGGCGCAGGGTAGCCACACGCACGCAGCGCGGCAACTGGTGACACCTGGGCGGCTGGCCTATACTGGCGGGTGGGTCGCGGCGATCGGCGACATCGTTGAATAGCCTTGAATTTTATCGAGAAAATCCAGACGCCCCGCCACATCGGTATCGTTGTCGCATTGGCAGCTGCGGTCTGTGCGGCACCGTGTGTCGGCGAACCCGCGTCGCCAGCAGCTCGCGTCATTTCAGCGGCCATGGGCCAGGTCCTGGGCGAGTTGCTGGACGGCGGCCAACCGCTCGCGGACGGCAGCCAGGTGACCGGGGTGGCCATCGAGCGCGACCGCGCCGTGGTCAGCGTGCGCACGGCTGGCGGCGACGGCCCGGTGTTCGTGTTGCGGGCGCCTGGCCCCCAAGGTGGCAGCGACGGCCTGACCCAGTTCGCCATCGACGGGCCGACCGGAAGTGTGCGCGCCGCCTTGGCGGCCCGGCTGACTGGTGGCGAACCGCGCTTTGCGTGGACGTCTGCCGAGGCGGCCCTGCCGGCCGAGGCGACCCCGGCCGTGAACCAGCTGCACGACCTGGGCCGGACCATCGACGCCTTGGACCCGCAGGCCGCGGTGGCGCGCCTGGACGCGGTCCTGGGCGCCATCGACGCGCAAGCCGCCGACCCGCAGACCGCATGGACGGCCGCCCGGCTTTTGTGGGCGCAGCGCAGGCAGAGCGCCGCGCGGCCCTGGCTGCAGCAGACGCTGGCGGCGACCCTGGCGCTCGACCCGCGCCAGGCAGCGACGGCGACGCTGGGCGCGCGGTTGGGCGCCCATGACCTGCTGGGCCAGGAGGCTGCGGCCAACCTGGCCTACGCGACCTGCACGGACACCGGGCGATCGCCTGCCGCCTGTGGAGCCCGCGACCGCAGCGAAGCGGCGGGCCTTTTGGGTCAGTGGAAGGCGGCCATTCGCTGGTTTGACCTGGCTTTGGGCCAGGGGCAGCCGGCGTTGCCAGAGCTTTTGCACCGATCGACCCTGGCGATGATGGCGGGCGACGCGGCCGACGAACTGCGCTGGGCAGAGCGGGCCCACACCGCCCATCCCCAAGACCCGGAGGCGATTGAGCGCTTTGCCTCCGCTTGTTTTCGCAGCGGTCGCTTCGAGGCGGCGGTGCAGGGCTACGAAAAGCTGTACCACCTTGACCCAGGCCGGGTGTCCGTCCTGGCCCATTTGTCCGGTGCGTTCAACCGCATGCACGGGTCAGAGGCTGGCAGCGACATCCAAGCCAGCTACCTGCGGCTGCGGCAGACCTTTGAGCGGCGCGCCCAGGAACCGCGCGATGTGGTGGCGCGCTTTCTGCAAGCGGTGGCGGTGTTCTACGACGCCGACTTTGCGCGCGCGATCGCGCTGTTTGCGCCGCTGCAGCAGGCGCTGCCCGCCGAGCCGCGGGTGCAGATCTACTTGGCGATGGCGCACTACTGGACCGGCGACCTGCAGACCGCCCGCAAGCACGCGGCGCTGGCAGTCGAAAAAGGCCCGCGCGATCCCGACGTGTACTACTGTCGC
>CAXRHS010000798.1:0-2198 GCA_964230235.1 Myxococcota bacterium | reverse complement strand
CCTTGGCGTAGCCGACGCCGTTGTCGAGCACCTTGCTCTCGACCGACTGCAAGTGGATGACGGCGCGCACGACTTGGACCGGCTGCGGCTTCTCCCAGCCTTTGCGGAAAAGCACCAGCTTGGCGGTCGTGCCCACTTCGCCGCGCAACCGTTCCACTGCCGCATCCACGGTCATGTTCACGGTGTCTTCGCCGTCGATCTGGGTAATGCGGTCACCCGGCTGCATCCCGGCCTTGGCGGCGGGCGAGTCGGGCAGCACACTTTGCACGGTCAAGACGCCATCGACCGGCAAGATGACGATGCCGAGCCCGCCAAAGTTGCCGCCGGTGTTGGTCTGCATGTCGCGCCATTGATCGGGGTCGAGCAGGCGCGAGTACGGGTCGAGCGTCGACAGCACGCCATTGAGGGCGGTGTACTGCACTTTTTCGGCCGACACGTTGGCGGGCAAGCGCGCCGCGACGAAGCGGGCCGCCCGCAAAAGGTGCCAGTTGACGGCAAAGAGGTCGGCGCACTGGCGCAGGTCAAAGTCGAGTTGGGCGTTGCCGATGCGGACCTGCAACTCCAAAGGCTCTTCTTTGGCGTTGGTGGCGGTGGTGTCGACCAGCATCTCGGGCACGAGGTGCGCGACGGCGTGCAGCGCCGCCTCGACCATCTCGCGCGGCCGAAACTTGTCGGGATCCACGTAGCGTTGTCGCAGCAGCGCCAGCGACCGCGACGCCACCCGCAGCTGACCGAGCTCGCGCAGCGCTTGACCGCGACGTTCGCCTTCAAACGGGGGATCGCCGGCCGCGTCGACGGCGAACACCTGTGGCGGATCGTCGAGATCGCCTTGGGCGACGCCCCAAGCTTGCAGCGCCACGCCGGCGGCAACCAGCAAGGCGGCCGCGACCGCGAGGGTGACCCAGCGCCAGGGCTGGCTGCGCACGACCGGTTCCGCCTGCACCGGCTACTCGGCGCGCAGGGTGATCGGCCCTTGTTGGTTGGGGAATTTGCCCTGCAGACCTTGAAAAAACGGCGCGATACGGGCGAAGTCCGCTTCGATGTCCGCGCTGGGTTCCAACACGGGACCGAACCCAACCTGTCGACGGGCATAGTCGAGGAATCCCAAAACGATCGGCACCTTGGCGGCGACGGCGATGTGCCAGAAGCCGGATTTCCAGCGGCTCGCCTTGTGGCGGGTGCCTTCTGGGGCGATCGCCAGCAGACACTGGTCCATTGCCAGCATCGCGTCGGCAACCATCTGGCTCTGGTTGGCGTTGGCGCCGCGGTGCACGGCGATGCCCCCGAGCGCCCGGGTCAGCGCGCCGAACGGCGGCCGGAACAGCGTGTCCTTGCCGACCCACACCGGGTTGACATCCAGAGCGTGCATCAAGAACGTCAAGGCCGCGAAATCCCAGTTCGACGTATGCGGGTAGCACACCAGCACGGCGCGCGGCACATCGGGCAGCACCCCGTGTGTCGTCCAACCGCCGCGCTTGAGCCACGCCCTGCCGGTCGCCCGCCGCAGCCGGCCCTGCACGGAATCGCGGAACGCCGGCACGCACAGTCGCGTGCGCACGAAGTTGTCGCGCAGGTCCAAAAGCGGCAGCGCCGCAATTTGCGGCGGCACAGGCGGCATGTTTTCGGCAGCTGCGGGGTTGGACATCGCGCGCGGGCCTCGGATGGGGGTGCCGAACGTAGCACATTTGCGGCATGCTTGCGCGGGTCGGCCGCGTTGGCGCCCGGCAACTCGTCGAACCTGATCACGCGGTCTGGGATGTTCCAGCAACGCACAGCAACGATTCTGGGCTTTTGCGCTTTGGTTGTCGCCAGTGTTGCCCTGGTTGTGGCGCTGCGTCCACCGCCCGCTGTACTGCCCCCTGCACAGCCCACAGCGAGTGCGCCACCCATCGCGCCGACGCCGGCGGCCCAGCGCGCGCTGGCCGTCGCGCCGGGATCGGCGACGCTCTCCGACGTCGCTGAAGCCGCCGTTCAGTCGGTCGTCAACATCTCGACCACCAAAGTGACCGTGCACCGGCCCAGCCGCGACGAACAGTTCTTTCGGCGCCTGTGGGGGTTGGGCAACGGCGACCGCGAAGAAGAGACTGCGGCGTCGCTCGGTTCGGGGGTGGTGGTGTCGCAAGACGGCGTGGTGGTGACCAACCACCACGTGGTGGACGGCGCCACAGCGATTGCGGTGCGCCTGGCCGATGGCCGCG
>CAXRHS010000797.1:0-2152 GCA_964230235.1 Myxococcota bacterium | reverse complement strand
AGGCCGTCGGCGACCACCACATTTGGATCGGGCTGAAGAACTAGTGGAAGAGCAAGAAGAACGCCGTGCTCATCACGCGCCGGGACTTTGCCCTTCGTGTCATGGCCCAGATTCCCCTGCTGAAAAAGGCCTCCGTGCACGACACCGGAATATGGGCACCCGGGGCAAAGGACCGCGACTTGCTGGTGCCTGCGCTCGGCGACCGGGTGGCGCACAACAAACGCAAGCATGGTGCCAAGTGTGCGGCTGAGGCTGGCGAGCACGGGCATGACGCCGAACACGGCCACGCCTGCGGGGCCGGCACGGACCAGGTCGCCGCTGGCGCCGCTCCAGCTGCTGCGGATGGTACCGCCGCCGCTTCGCCAGCCACGCTCACCAAGGCGGTTGCCAATGACGGAACGGACAGCCCAGTCGCGACGGTCGCCGACAATGACCAAGCCGGGTCGGCCGGGACGCCTGCCGCAAATCCGACGCCGATTGACGAGGCCGCAGCCAAAGCAGCGTCGGCCAAGCTATCCTGGGCCGAGTGTCTGCAAAGAGCTTGGGGATTCGACGTCTTGCAATGCCCATGCGGTGGCCGCCGCAAGCTGATCGCGGTCATCCGCAACCCAACGCAAGTGGAGAAGATCCTGCGGCATGTCGGCCAGTGGCGCGAGGCGGGCGATCGCGAAGACGACGACGTGATCGCCATTCGTGGGCCGCCGGGGACCTTTGACGACGAGGTCGATGAGGCGCCGGACGAGAAGTTTGACGGCGTGGACGACCCGGTCGAGCTGGATTGGGCAGCGTAGGGCAGCAAGGACGGCCGAGCGCGCGCAAACGGTCTGGACTTGGTGGTCGAGGTACTCGGGGCTGATGGCGCGCAGGCGCTTGCTGGCGCTGGCCGGGACGGGTCTGTTTGCCGCTCGGCAATTTGGCCGTTGACAGCGCGAAAACAGCGGCGCACAGTCACAAACGCGCTGTTGTCGGAGGGTCTGGCGGGGCGCGGGTGGTAAAATGGTGGAGTTTGGGAGCTGGCCGTTCGGAGGCAACCACGCTTGCAGTTACTATCCTCCGTCTCGCAGGACTTGGACGGAAGTGAGGTCGTGGTCCGCTATCTGTGCCGCACCAACCTGCTGGCCGGGTGGCTGGACTGGACGGGACTGCGCACGGTGATTCGCATTCACTGCACGCGCACGGACAAGACCACGGGCGAGGTCAAGACCGAAGATCGCTACTACATTTCGAGCCTTGAGGCAGACCACCTGACGCCCGACCAGTGGCAGACCCTGATTCGACGCCGCTGGTCGGTCGAGAACGAGAACCACAACACCTGGGACCGCCTCCTGCAAGAGGACAAGCGCCCGTGGCTGCGGCGCCCGCAAGGCATGGTAGTCATGATGTTGCTGCGACGCCTGACCTACAACCTGCTGTCCCTGTACCGGACGGTGACCACCCGATCCGAGCGCAAGCGGGCGCAACCGTGGAAGGAACTGATGCAAGACCTCCGCGAAGCGCTGATCCGGGCGACGCAGCACCACCTGGAGGGCCTGCGGCGGCGTACCGTCGCGACCACCTGAGATCGCCGGGGTCGCCACTCCGAGATCCAACGCCACGTTTTCTTGCCGAATACAACCCGCCTGCCCCAGACTGAGCCCCGCCGGTGCCGACGGGCGTGCACTGGCGCAGCCTTGGCCGCAGGTCTGGCGGTCGCGGCTTCGTCACAAAAAGTGGCGGTCGAGTGGGCGCCGTGGATTTTTCTTGCCGTCGCCGATCGGTCCTGTAGGACGGTTCAGACGTGCCTTGTTGTCGTGGACCGCATGAAAACGAAAGGAAATTGACGGACGCCTGTTTGCTGCGATGATTTGTGTGCCACAACCGCAGCCCGGAAACGTTCCGGGCCGCAAACAGCAAACAGGACGTCCAGTGAATACTTTGCAGCAAGACCAGGATCGCGTCCAGCGGTTCTTGATGCCGCGGCTCTGCCGCTTGACAAAGCTCATCTATCCGGCGGTCAGCGAAGTGCGGGATCGCCAGGGCCGGCGCCATACCATCGACCAGATGTTCGTGGCGTTGGTTTGCGGGGTGCTCGCTGGCTGCAAGTCCATGCGCGGTATTGAGAAGCTGACCAAGTACCTCGGGTTGGGTCGGCGCGGCGAAGGAATCAGCGATA
>CAXRHS010000796.1:0-2748 GCA_964230235.1 Myxococcota bacterium | reverse complement strand
GTGGAGCGAGCTGGCCGACGCCTTTGTCTACACCGCCGGCGCCAAGCCGACCGTGACCCTGACGGGGGCCTTGCCGAGCCAGGGTTCGGCCGCCGGCGGCACCGATGTGGTGTTGCAGGGCACCGGCCTCGCACCGGGTCTGCTGCTGTTCATCGACGGTGCGCCACACCCGGTCAGTGTCAAGACCGCCAAGGCTGCCGCCTTGGTGACCCCGGCGCACGCCCCCGGCACCGCGCAACTGGCGCTGACCAGCGCCGACGGCTGGACGGCGTACCTGCAGGGCGGCTACCTGTACATCCTGGAGCCGCCGTTCGTGGCCGCGGTGTCGCCGTCGTGGTCGCCGCCGGCGGGTGGCGCCGAAGTGGTCATCGCCGGTCAGGGCTTCCACCCCAAGGCCAAGGTCAGCATCGGCGGCGCGGACGCCGCAGTCCTCACCGCCACGCCCAACGCGCTCAAGGTCAGCACGCCGGCCGGCAAGAAAGGCAAGGCCGACGTCACCGTCACCAACCCGGAGGGCCTGTTCGACACGCTGGAACTGGGCTTGGAGTACACCGACGTCGCCCCCGGCAAAGAGCTCAAGTTCGTGCGCGCGGTGCCTGCCACCGCGTCGGCAGACGGCGGAGCAACCGTGGTGGTGCACGGCAATGGCTTTCAATCTGGCGCGCAGGTCATCGTCGGCGGGGCGTTGGCGCCGTCGGTGGTCGTCATCGACGCCTGGCACCTGCAGATGGTGGTGCCCAAGGGCAAGCCCGGCGCAGTCGATGTCGAGGTGGTGGTGCCCGAACTCGGCAGCGCCAAGGGCAAGAACGCGCTGTACTACTACGACCCGGCCTCGCCAGGTCCGACGCCCAAGCTGCATGGCGTTTTGCCGGGCTTGGGTCCAGTCAGCGGCGGCACGGTGGCGATGCTGCTGGTGGACCCCGCAGTTGCCGATGCCAAGGTCTACTTTGGCGGCGAGCCCGCCAAGGTGCTGGGCGCCGACAACAACGGCCATCTGGTGGTCGAGACCCCGCCGCACGCCACAGGGCCGGTCGACGTGGCCGTGATGCTGGCCGACGGCAAGGCCGATGTGCGGGTTGCGGCGTTCAGCTACTACGAACCAGCCAAAGACGCCAAAGGCCCGACGCTGACGACCGTCAAGCCGTCGGCCGGTTCCAGCGCAGGCGGCGACGCCGTGGTGTTCAATGGCCTGGGTTTCGCAGGCGGCAGCCTGGCGTTCCTGGGCTACCGGCCATTGACGCAGGTCGCGGTACCAAGCGGGACCACGCTGTCTGGCCTGACCCCGCCGGCCCCGGGCGGCCTCGTCGACGCCGCGGTCACCCGGCCCGACGGCATGAGCGCGGTGCTCAAGGCAGCGTGGTCGTTCAATGCGCCGGCACCGCAGATCGAGCTGGTGTTTCCGGCGATCGGCCCGGTCGGCGGCAACGCGACGGTGGTGGTCACCGGCACCGGCTTTACGGACGGCGCGACTGTGCAGTTCGGCGAGACGTTTGCCAAAAAGACCACCTTTGTCGCCCCCACTGTGCTGGTGGCGGTCACCGCGCCGGTCGCGGTGCCCGGCAAGGTCGACGTGACGGTGTCGCACCAGGACGGCAAGAAAGCCGTGGCCGAAGGCGCCTACACCTACACCGACAAGCAACCGGGCAAAGGCCCGGCGCCGACCGCGATCCTGCCCGCCAAGGGTCCGTGGCAGGGCGGTAGCGTGGCGGTGCTGTGGGGCGAAGGCTTCCAACCGGGCGCACAGGTGCTGTTCGGCAGCAAGCCCGCCAAGGTCCACCTGGTCACCGCGACCTACATCACCGTGCAGACGCCGCCGGGCGCCATCGGTCCGTCGGATCTGACCGTGCTCAACCCCGATGGCCAGGGCGCCACGCTCGGCAACGCCTACCAGTACATCGCGACCACGGCGCCCGCGCCCAAGCTGTACGGCATCACGCCGCAGGCCGGACCCGAAAAGGGCGGCACTTCGGTGCTGTTGACCGGCGACAAGCTCAGTCCGGGCGGCCTGGGCCTGGTTGGCTGGCGGCCGCTTGGCGCCTGGACCGTGCTCAACACCGCGATTGGCACCGGCACCACGCCGATGATCCCGGCCGGCAAGCAACCGGTGGTGGTCACCAACGGCGACGGTCAATCGGCGATCCTGGCCGACGCCTTCACCAGCATCGGCGCGCCGCAGATCGACAGCTTTACGCCAACCGTGGGCCCGATTGCGGGCGGCACGCTGCTCACCCTTGCCGGCAAGCACTTTGCGGCGGGCGCCGAGATCTGGTTTGGCGGCAAGAAGGCCAAAGAGGTCAATGTGCTCAGCGAATTCGTGCTCAAGGTGGTGACGCCGGCTGCCGATGCCGGGCCGACCCAGGTCAAGATCGTCAACGCCGACGGCCAGAGCGCGGTCGCGGCCGAGCCGTTCCTGTTCGTGGCGCCGCCCAAGATTAGCGAGGTGTTTGCGCCGCAGGGTCCGCAAAAGGGTGGCGTGCCGGTGCTGGTGCTGGGCGAAAACCTGCTGTCGGGATCGGTGGTGCGCTTTGGCGCGGTGGCGGCCAAGTCGGCGCAAGCGGCCGACGGCAAAAGCCTGCTGGTGGTGACGCCGGCGCTGCCCCAGGGCCCCCAAGACGTGTACGTCGACAGCCCGACCGGAGAAAGCGCCGTGCTCAAGGCCGGCTACACGGTGGTCGCTGACGACAAGGTCGGCAAGGCCCCGGCGATCGAGATGCTGATCCCCGCCACCGGCCCGTTGCCCGGCGGCAC
>CAXRHS010000795.1:0-3426 GCA_964230235.1 Myxococcota bacterium | reverse complement strand
GCTGGACCGAGCCCGTCCAGCGCCAACGCGAGCCACTGGCCGTCCGGCGAGACGGCGACCTTGCGCACAGTGGCGCCCAGGCCGACGGCATAGACCTGCAGCTTTTGGCCCAACGTGGTCGGGCCCAGCCCCAAGCGATGGGCACCAGCGCCCGCAGCCGCCCAGAAACTGCCCGCTCCGGGCACAATCGCGAGGTCGCGCGCCCATGGTCCACCCAGACCGAAGGTCTTGAGGTTGAGCAGCGTGGCAGCCGCCTGCCCGGCGTTCAACTGCCAGACCCGAACGCTGTAGTCGGTTGCGGCCGTCACCAGGCGCGGCGACTGGTTCGGCTCCGACGCGATCGCCAGCGTCAGGACGTCGCCTTCGTGCAGCACAAACAACCCGCCCGGCTGGCCTGTCGCCAGCGCCCACGCGCCAACAGTGCCCGACTGGCCTGCCGACCACAGCGTGCCCTGTTCGGCGGCGAGATCGAAAACTGCCCCCTGGTGCCGCGCAACTGGCCACGCCCACTTGGGCGGCCCCAAGGTCAGGCGCGCCGGCCCGCGTGCCACAAACCCGACATAGGTGGCGGTCGGGCCGACCGCGAAGTCGACCGCGGTATCTGGCGCGCCAGTTGCGGGCGCCTCGGCCACCAGTTTGGGTTGGACCACCGGCGGCGCGCCGAGGCCGGCAGCGGGCAGCGGCCACTGCCACAACTGGCCAGCCGCGGTAACGGCCTGCGCGCTAGTCGCCGCCGCAGCCAGGCGCACGCCGGCGCAATCGGCCAGGCCACCCAAGATGGCGACGGCGCTGCCACTGGCAACGTCCAAGACCCGCGGCGCCAACTGGTCGGCGGCTGCCACCACCCGGTGACTGGCGGCGTCGTAGTGCAGGTGGCGAACCGGCGATCCGAACGATGCCAGCACCTGCGCGGGCGCGGCGGCCCCGGCCATGTGGGCGACTTTGCCGTCGTCGCCGCCGCTTAGGACCCCCAGGCCACCTGCCGCTTTGGGGTGGACCGCAACAGCCCGCACCGCCTTGGCGTGCGGCGCCCAACTGGCTACCGCGGCACCGGACTGTACATCCAAGGCGAACACTGCTCCCTTGTCGGTGCCGACGACCACGGTCTTGGCATCGGCCGTCCACGCGACCGCCGTAAAGTGATCGGTGGCCTTGCCAAGCGCCAGCACCAGTGGCCACGACGCCGGCTTTCCCAGCCCATAGGCGGCGTAGTACACCCGCAGCGCATCGATCTTGCCGACGGACGCGATACGCGTACCGTCCGGCGAAAAAGCCACGGCCTCGACCCCGAAACGGTGGCCGAAATGGTCATAGGCGTGCGCGCCGGTCAGCAGGTTGTGCACGTGAACGCCCGTCGCCGACAACCACGCCAATTGCGCGCCGTCGGGCGACAACGCCAGCCGTCCGTTGCCCTTGCCGCCGATCTGCCAGCGCGGGCAAGCCGCGTCTTCGTCGGTCTTGCCGTCGCAGTCGTTGTCCTGGCCGTCGCACACCACCTCGGAGCCGCTGCCGTAGCCGGCGATGGCCGAAAAGTCCGGATCCTGCCAGCCCTTGGCCGCCGCGCACTGCTTGACGAGGCCGGCGCACACTCCTTGGGTCTTGCTTGCTGGCGGCGCGGGGGTCGCCACATCGTCGGCGATGCCGTTGCAGTCGTTGTCCAGGCCGTCGCAGGTGGTCTCGGTTTCCTCAAAAGTCGGCGTGCCGCCCGTAGCCAATGCCGACCAGGCAGCATAGTCGGGTGCGACCCATTGCCCGCCCTTGCACTGCAGCAACGCGCCCGCACAGACGCCCAGACTTGGCTTGCCAAGGCCGCTGCCCGGTGGGTGGGCCTTGGCGAGGTTTTCGTCAGTCTGGCCGTCGCAGTCGTTGTCTTTGCCGTCGCAAAGCGATTCGAGCGGTTGGTAGCCGACGACTTGGGTCACCGAAGGGTCGATCCAACCTTGTTTGCCAGCGCACAGTTGCAAGGCCAGGCCGCACACGCCTGGTTTGGGCGACAGCGGCGGTGCCGAAACAAACTGGTCCGTCTTGCCGTCGCAGTCGTTGTCCAGGCCGTCGCACGCCGTCTCCACCGTCTGATAGGCCGGCAGGCTCGCGTAATCAGACACGATCCATCCCTTGGCACCAGCGCAGGTCGGCTTTTGGCTGGCGCACACGCCTTTGGCGGTCAGCAGCGCGGGCATCGGCAGTTCGTCGTCGACCAGCTGATTGCAGTCGTTGTCCAGGCCGTCGCAGGATTTTTCGACTTCTTCATAGCCCGCTACTCCGCTGTAGTCGCAGACTGGGCTGTTGCCGACGCAGCCGAGCACGACGCCGCTCGCGCACACCCCCCACTTCAAGCACAGCGTTTTGGGGGAGAGGCCATAGGGGCACTTGTTGGGATCGATCACCTCAGGCTTGCTGTCGCTGGCGTCGCCGTCTTCGCTGTCCGAGCCCGCATTGGTTTCGCTCACACCCTCTGCTGCGGCGTCGGGGACTGTCTCCGCTTGCAGCAGGTCGTCTGCCGCGGCGTCCAGTTGTGCGTCAGCTTCGGGTGCGCTGTCCAGGCCGTCAGCCGCGATCTCGGCGGGCGCAGCGTCGGCGGCGTCCGGAGCGCCCGCGTCCAATTCGTCCGCGGTGTCAGCGCCACCCGCTTCGGCGGCAGGCTCTGCGACTTCCTGGGCCTCGGCGGAATCCGCGACCAGGTCGACAGCGTCCATGGCGTCGGCGACAGGCGTCGCGTCCGCGGCCAGGACGTCAGGCAAGCCGCCATCGCCCTCAACGCCGCCATCTGCAGCCACGAAAAGGTCGAAATCGGGCGCGCTGTCGATGGGTTGCGCTGTCCAGCCGGCGTCCGGCGGTGAGTCTGGACCTTGCGTTTGGTCAAATGGCGCCGACAGGTCCGCAACCTGTGCATCGGGCGTTGCTCCGACCAGGTCGTCGGGATCGCCGCAGCCCAAAAGAGCGGCGACGAGGGCCAGGACCGCTAGGCCTGCGCGGTCTGGCTCGATCCCGCGCTTGCTGCCACATGGAACGGAAACGCCGCCACGTCGACCCACGCTTCGCCGCTGAACTGGCGGCTGGCCACCACCCGGTACAGCCCCGGCCGCAACACCGTCAGCGCCTGCACGATGCAGATCGACCGGTGGCTGGTCTTGCCGACAAAGGTCACCTCTTCGTCCAGCAGCGGCGGCCCCGGCTCGCCCGCCGCTTCGTCGATGCGCAGGCGCAAGCGCGCGACCGCGACCATCTCGGTCGGGTTGTGCCAGGTGGCGACCACATGAAACGTCGGCACCTGGGCCGGAAAGCGCGGCGAGGCCACCGTTTCCAGCACGTGCACCAGCGTGGCCCGACCGTTGAGCTTGTCCACGATCGCAATCTGACAGGCGACAAGCCAGTCGCAGGTGATCGACATCGGGCCTCCGCGACATGGCGCGTGCTAGCACTTGC
>CAXRHS010000794.1:0-5275 GCA_964230235.1 Myxococcota bacterium | reverse complement strand
GCGCCCCGGCGGCCGCGCCGACCAGGGGCACGGGGCGGGAGGGAGAGGCGAACCCCAGGCCCGCTTCGTCGAACTTGCGCGTGATGCCCCGGTGGACGGCATGGGCGCCCGGCGAAAACCCGGCGAGGTCCGGCACGCGGTAGATGATGCGCAGCTGCACCGACCACTCCGCGAACGCCCACACCTGGGCCAGAAAATCGGGATGTACGCCGGGCGTTTCCGCGAGCACTTGCAAAATGAGGTCGCATGCGTGCTGCAGGCGATCGGCGCTCAAGTCGTAGGGCAAGGCCAGGAAGAACTCGCGGACCTGGCCTTGCGGCGCCACCGCATTCTCGATGGTCGCTTCGGCAATGTGCTTGTTGGGCACCACGAATGTCTGACCGGCGGTGGTCGCGATCCGTGTACTGCGCATGCCGATGTGGATGACCCGGCCGAAGTTCTGGTCGACGCGAATCCAGTCGCCGACCCGAAATGGCTGGTCGGTCATGACCTGCAAGGAGCCGAAAATGTTGCCCAACGTCTGCTGTGCCGCCAGCGCGACCGCCACGCCGCCGATGCCCAGGCCGGTAATCACGCTCCAAACGTCAAAGCCGGCGCGCTGCAACACGAACACCATGACCAGGGTGCCGCCGACGATCTTGCTGGTGACGCGCGCGACGTGGATGACCTGGACGTTGACCGGCGGCTCGTGGCGCAGCGCCCACGGTTCCGCCAGGTTCTCAAACAGCACGTCGATGACGCGCATCAAGATGATGGCGGCGGTCACCGCAAGTGCGCCAAGGAACGTGCCGCCGACCAGCTTGACCGCGAGCGGCGGCAGCACCAGCAGCTTCATGGCCAGGTAGGCGCACCCGAACAGCACCGCCAACGAAAACGGGCGGGCGGTCCGACCGATCAGCTTGTCGTCAAAGTCGGTGTTGGTGTGCGCCGTCAACCGCAGCACCACACGGGTCAGCACAAAGTGGGTCAGCTTGCCGAGCAAGAAACCTAGGACCGCGACCAGCGCCGCGACCGCCCAGGTTTCCAGCGCATTGCCGGCGACGCGCCACTGTAGCAAGCCCTCGACATCGTAAAGGAACTGCATGGTGGTCTAGGCCTTGGCCGTGGTGGGCGCGGCAGTCCGGGCAAAGCGGGCCTGGTGCACAAGTTCCACCGCGGCGATGTGGACAATGCGCGGCAGCACCGCCTTGAACACCTCGCAGTAGGGCGAGCGCCCGTTGACGTGGCCCTCGCGGCGGTGCAGCAAAAGCGGACAGCCGCCTGCGCACGACAAGCGGTGCGGACAGCGGCGACAAACGTCGTTGGGCTGCTGCCGCGCGAAATTCGGCAGCTGCGTCTGGCCTGTGGCAATCGCAAGCAGGCTCTGGCCCGAGACGGCGTCGGTGCCGTCGCGGTGCAGGGCGGCCTGGCACGGCGAGACCTGGCCCGTCTCGCCGATGGCGACGTAGCTGCGACCTGCCCCGCACGCCTGGCGAATCGGCGCCCACGGTTGCAGATCACAGAAGTGGTGCCCGCGCCGAAACCCGACATCCGGTTTGGTGCCGGCGGCGAGAGCGAGCGCCCCACTGGCGCGAACATGCGCCTCTATCTGGTCGTAGCAGCGGCCGAACACGGCCTGAACCCTGCGCAGCGGCGCACCCGCTAGCAGTTCAGTCGAAGGTCCACCAGCGAGGTCTGGACCGTCTACCGCACCGCGGCGGTCGTCCAAGACGCCAGCGCCCCACTGCAAGTCGCGCACGAGGCTGTAGCGAAACCACAGGCCGCGGCCCAACAGCAACTGCGTCAGCGCCGGCAAGCCATCCAGGTTGCTGTCGCCGACCGTGATCAGCATGTAGGGGCGAATGCCTGCAGCGAGGTAGGTGTCGAGGCCGGCGACGACCCGTGCGAACGAGGACCCGCCGCCGACGACCGGCCGCATGGTGTCTTGCAACTCGCCCACGCCGTCGATCGACATCGACACGCTGACCTGGTTGTCGCGCAGCCACTGCGTGGCGCCCTCCGGCACCGCAGCCCCGTTGGTCAACACGGCGGCGGAGAACTTGACCCCGTGGGCCGCGCAGACTTCGCTGGCCTGGGCGTGAAAACGCCGCATCGCCGCAAACCGCAGCATCGGCTCGCCGCCGGCATAGCGGACGTGGATGCGGTCCACCAGACCTGACGCGGCGGTCGCAGCGAGCGAAGCCAGCACCCGCTCGACCACGTGGGCCGACATGTGGCGCTTGCTCTTGTGGATGTAGCAGTACGGGCACGCCAGGTTGCAGGCGTTGGTCAGGTGCAGCCAGACATTGAATACCCGTTCTGCCTTGGTCGGCGGCGGCACCGCGATGCCGGGCGACACCACAAAGCCGTTGCGCCACAGCAGCGGCAACTCAGCCAGCCAGCGGGTGGCATCCTCGGGTTCGCGCCCGCGCAGGGACGCAAGGATCTGGCCAACCGGCCGACCATCCGCAGCGTCGAGCAAACGGGATGCGCGCGCCGACAGCAACGCCAGCGCGTCGACGCCACCGGGATTGTGGGCGTAGGCGATGCCCTCGACGGTGCCGCGGTGCAGGTCGCGGCCGCGCCGAACCGGCAGGTCCAGCCACTGGGCTTCGTCCGGCAAGGACCAGGGCGAACTCAATGCGTCACCGCGCGCCGCCCATCCGGGACTGGAAAACCACAAGTAGAACACGCTTTGGCCAAACTGGCGCCGCGTGTCGCCCACCCGGGTTCCGATGGCGCGAAGCGCCCAGCGCGCAACCGAGGCACAGCAATGAATACGTTAATCATTTCAGCGCACTACCAGTCGCTTCCACCGCAGTCGCTGCTGCAGTCGCTGCTGCAGTCCCACGAACAATCCGAGGCCGCGCAGTCAAACGAACAGTCGGCCGAGCAGTCAAAGCTGCAATCGCTGCTAGTGGTTGCGCAGTCCGCAGACGCGGTGCCATCCACGCAATCCCAGCTGCCACCGCTGCTGCCCGACCCGTAGCTGTCAAAGCTGGACTGGTTGGCGTCGTAGCCCGACAGCGCCGAGTCGTCCCAACTGGCGGAGCTGAAGTCGTTCTGGGTCACATGACCGACATCGTTGAAGTGATGGTGGAAATCTCCGTAGTGGTCCGCGGTGCCATAGACGTGGCCATGGTGATCCCAAAACGTAACCGGCGCGCCATACGACGACCACGAACTGCCAAGGTAGCCCGGGCCCCAGCCCCAGTGGTGGTGGTGGGGATGCATCACCGCGTCGATGACCATCAGGCTGACAAAGGTGTCCATCGGGTCGTAGTAGTACGTGCCCCACGGGTCGTAATAGCGCGAATTCCAACCGTAGGCGTAGTTCGGTGCCTGACGCAGGTCGGCATGGTGGTTCTGCCAGTTACCTGCCATGTCGCGCACTTCCTGGCCGCTGGGCTTGCGCACGTTGACATCGGCGTGATCGGTCTCGAACTGCGCCGCGACGAAGGTCCGCGACAAGGCGCCTTCCACGCGCCCGACCAGGCCATCGAGCGTGTTCTTGGCTACCGGCACCACATTGACGTCCGCCAGCGCTTTGCCAATGCGCTCTTTGGCCGTTTCCGTGTCTTCGCCATCCGCGGGCCGCAGGGCGTCGATGCGCGCACCGTACGACAGCACCACCGCCGGTTCGCCGGGCCGGTACTTGCCGCGCACAATCGCCTCGATCAGCACCGAAATGCCGCCGCCCTGCCACTCAAAAACGATGCGCACGACCTCGAAGGCCTGCGCAAACCGCGCGGCGCCGCGCCTGGCTGCCTGCAGCAGCAAGTCCGCGTCATCGGGCTTGTCGTCGACGTCTTGATAAACAATGTCTTTGTCGACAACGAGGCTCACCGCGTTGGTAACCTTGGCCAACTTGAACGCCTGCTGGACCTGCGCGGTCAGCGCCAGCGCCGTGCCGGCCAGGCTGACCGCGCCCGGACGCAGGTCGACATCGGAGCCCAAGAACCCCTTGAACTTGTCCCAGAAACTGGGCTTGCGGAACACCTCTTCGCCGCCACCTTGCAGCAGTACGCGGGTTTGGGCGGTCAGACGCATGGCAATCCTCTTGCGGTTGTAGCGATTGGTGTGGGTGCGTAGCCGTCGCCGGACGGTCAGCGCGCCATCTTGGCTTCGTCGAACATGCGGCGCACGCGGTTGGCCTCGTCGTTGAGCGCGCGCGCCTTGGACACGGCCTCGCGGGTCGGCGCGCCGTTCTTGAGATCCTTGAGCTTGTTCTCGCACGCGGAGTAGGCGTCCATCAGCTGGCCAAAGCGCGGGTGGTTTTCGAGGCCGTCCATGTTCATCACGACATCGGCGAGTACAGCCTCTGGGTGCTGCAGGTTCTGCTTGAGCTCGGCCCCAAGGTCGCCATCGCGCCTTCTGCGCCGCCAGATGACCACACCAACGATCGCCGCGACCACGACGCCTAAAAACGCCCACATGCCCCAGCCAGACGACGACGACGAGTGGGTGATCGGTGTGCTGTGCCCGACCGTTGCAATGGTGCCGCCCGAAGTGTGGCCGGTCGCCTTGTAGGACTCGTACTCGCGCGACATGCGGTGGCTGTCCCAGCCCTTGCCGGCGTTGGCGGACTGGAATTCATTCCACGACAGCTTTTTTCCTTGGGTTTGGGTGAGCGCCACGTGCAGCTCGTTGCTGAGGATTTTCAGGCGGGGAATGGGCTTGACGTCGCCGCTGGACGCCATTGCCCGGTCCACTGCCGACTGCTTGGCCTGGTGCGAAAGCGCGGCCACCTTGACTTCCCAATTGGTGCCGTTGCTGGCAACCAGCACATCTTTACCGGTCATCCCAAGGCGCTCGTAGAGGCCACCGTACGGTCCAGGGTCTTCTTCGCGCTTGAGAAGGATGAAGTAGACCTTGCCGCCGGTTTTGGCCGACAGATCATTGGCAATCGCCTCGACCTCGGACTTCTTGGCGGCGTCGAGGCCGACGTTTTGGGCAACGCCGGTCTTGCCGGTGTTCTGCAAGAATTTCAACGCATCTTCGGGGGCAGCAACGGCAATGCCGGAGCCAAGCACCGCGAGCGCCACTAGCGCCAGACCAACGACCAACCGCATGGTACCTCGTCAAGGAAATCGCGACGCTACTGCCGCAGCGCCGGATTGTTGCGCGCAACCTTGGCCTGGCCGGCCGTCAGCGTCGCGCCTTTGGGTTGCCAGAACATCAAGTACTTGGCCTGCACCGGGCATTCCTCCGCGGTCAGCACGTCGACCTTCTTGGTGCAGGTCGGGGTGTCGTCGATGAGGTCGTGCAGCACGCCATCGGCCTCGTCGGTGTGCCA
>CAXRHS010000793.1:0-6765 GCA_964230235.1 Myxococcota bacterium | reverse complement strand
GCCACCTCGCTGGGCACCAACTCGCCGGGCGGCTTTGCATGCAAGTGCAAGCCGGGCTTCCTAGGCGACGGAGCGACCTGCACCGACGTCGACGAGTGCAGCAAGGCCGAGACCAACGGCTGCGACCTGTCGAGCGCCTGCAGCAATACCGCCGGCGGGTACGACTGCGCATGCCAGCCCGGAGTCGGCAAGGTCGAGAGCATCGCGGGCACCCTCAAGTGCGGTCAGGCGGCTTGCACCGACGCCTGGGCGACCTGCCAGGCCGACACCGCATGCAAGGCGCTGCTTGGCTGCCTGCAACCCTGCACCAACAAGGCGTGCTGGAACGGCTGCACCAAGTCCAGCCCGAGCACGGTCTTCAATGCGCTGGCCGAGTGCATGGGCAAGGCCAGTTGCGGCGAGGCGGTGGGCTTTGGCTGCGCCGACACCAACGAGTGCACTGCTGGCACCGCCGGCTGCGACCTGTCCGCCGAGTGCAGCAACACCGTGGGCGCCTTCACCTGCACGTGCAAGCCAGGTTTCGAGGGCGACGGCAAGACCTGCACCGACGTCGACGAGTGCGCCAAGGACAACGGCGGCTGCTCGCCCAACGCAGAGTGCCAGAACTTTGAAGGCGGCCGCTTCTGCATTTGCAAACCGGGCTACGCCGGCACCGGCGAGACCTGCAGCGACATCGACGAGTGCGCCAGCACCGTCACCAACAAGTGCGACGCCAACGCGACCTGCACCAACGTGCCCGGCAACTTTACCTGCGTTTGCAAGGCCGGGTTCTCGGGCGACGGCAAGAACTGCGCCGACATCGACGAGTGCGCGACCGGCGCGCTCAAGTGCCATTCGCAGGGCAACTGCCTGAACAGCCAAGGCAGCGCCAAGTGCGAGTGCAAGAACGGCTACTCCGGCGACGGCAAGCTCACCTGCGCCGATGTGGACCAGTGCTTGAGCGGCGCGGTCAAGTGCGGCAACGGCGCGGTGTGCATCAACCAGGCCGGACCCGACATCTGCAAGTGCGATAACGGCAAGGGCTTTGTCACCGGCGACCCCTACGTCGCCTGTTACAAAAGCACCGATCCTTGCGTGACCAACAACGGCGGTTGCTCGCTCGACGCCATCTGCACGGTGTCGTTCGGCGCCGCGGTGTGCAAGTGCAAGCCGGGCTTCAACGGCGACGGCAAGACGTGCACCGACATCAATGAGTGCACCAACGGCACGGCCGGGTGCAGCGCCAACGCCACCTGCACCAACCAACCGGGCAAGTTCTTGTGCGCGTGCAAGACTGGCTTTGCGGGCGACGGCAAGCTGTGCACCGACATCAACGAGTGCGCGGCCAACAACGGCGGCTGCTCGCCGTACGCGACCTGTACCAACTCGCCGGGCGCCTTTTCGTGCAAGTGCAACACCGGTTACACCGGCGATGGCAAAGTGTGCAGCGACGTCAACGAGTGTGCAGTGGGCAACGGCGGCTGCTCGCCCGACGCCATCTGCACCAACGCCAGCGGCGGCGCATCGTGCGCCTGCAAGGTGGGCTTTGTCGGCGACGGCAAGACCTGCACGGACGTCAACGAGTGCAACGTCTCGACCACCTGCTCGCCCAATGCCACCTGCGCCAACAGCCCGGGTTCGTTCAAATGCAGCTGCAAGGCAGGCTACAGCGGCGACGGCAAGGTGTGCACCGATGTCGACGAGTGCGCGACCAACAACGGCGGCTGCGTCGCCACGGCACAGTGCACCAACAGCGCCGGCAGCTTCACTTGCGCGTGCAAACCGGGCTACACCGGCGACCCCAAGGTTGCGTGCACGGACATCGACGAGTGTCCGGCGCCTCAGTGGGGCTGGGACTTCGCCAAGCAGGCCGTGGCTGGCTGGGCGCTGTCGCCGCCGTCGGTGACCGGTACTACTGTGGGGTGGAAGCACCTGAACGGCGCGCTGTACTACGGCAACGCCGAGGGCACCAGTTTTGACACCCCAGGCAAGCCCAACAGCGGCACCGCCACTGGTCCCACCATCGTGTTCAGCAACGCGCCGGCGCACCGTCTGGTCTTTGATGCCAACATCGTAACCGAGGGCGGCACCACCTACGACAAGCTGACGATCGAGTTGGTGTTGGGCACCACACCCGTCAAGGTCTGGGACAAAACCAAGTTCAACAACAAGATGGGCGTGACGCAGTCGATTGGCGTCGGCCTGGTCGGCTATGCCGGCAAGCAGGCGCAGATTCGCTTCTCTTTCGACACCGGCGACGCGGCCGGCAACCAGATGGTGGGCGTCAAGATCTTCAACCTCAAGCTCATCCCCACCACCGGCGTATGCGACGTCGCGGCTAGTTGCACCAATACTCCCGGCGCCTACACGTGTGCGTGCGACGCAGGATTGCTGGGCGACGGCAAGAAATGCGGTCTGCCCGGGTCGTCTGCTGAGTTCGCGGTCGAGTCCTGCATGGTGTTGGCGCAGCAATTCGGCGCGATGCCGCCCGGCCTCTACTGGATCAAGGGCGGCGATGCCACGCCGGCCGCGCAGGTCTACTGCGAGTATGGATGGACGCGATTGACCCTGGATACGTTCGACAACGCCGCGACCTCGGGCAAATGGACGCCGCTACAGCTAACCACCTGTGGCTCCTACGGGACGCTGCTTGGCGGCTATGGCGCAACGGGAGCCGGTTCCGCCTACACGCTCAACCTGTCGGCGCTGCCCGCCCACAGCGCTGTGCGCATTCAGGGCACATTCGTGGCCATCGACACCTGGGATGGCGAGAACGCAGTCGTCAAGCTTGATGGTGCCACCATCTGGCAGCAGTCGTACAAGTTCGTGACGCCCGCGCCAGCTTCGCAGTGTGGCCAGACCGCGTATGCAGAAGCCGCCTTCGGCTTCAACGTGGTAACGCCGCACAACAAGCCCACGGCGAGCTACGTGCTGACCTCGACCCTGGACCAGGGCACGACCGACGAAGCGTTTGGCGTCGACAATCTGAGCGTGTGGTATCAGTAGCGCAACGGTCAGGTCGCGATAGGGCACGGATCGAAGCAAGCCGATCAACACTCGCCCGGAGCGGAGCGGCGAGTCGACTTGCAAAGTCGCGACCTTGCGACCGACCCGGCAAGCAAACGGAACCAGCCCCAGAATCACTCATTCTGGGACGGTTTCTTAGGGCCTGTAAAAGAACAAGTCAATCGACACGTGCGCGGAGCGGAGCGGCGAGTCGACTTGCAAAGTCGCGAGCTTGCGACCCACCAAGCAAGCAGTGGGCCATCGTAGAAAATCGAGTAGATTTTTTGCGGGCCCTTACCAGGTAAAGCCACTGGCAACGCCAAGCCAAATTGGCGCAGACTCGTTCTGGCCTGGCCCGGCGCCCAGGATCGGCGTCCACCCGACTTTCCACATCATGCCCGGTCGCAGCGGCTGATACCGCCACGCGATGGTCGCCGTCTGTGCGATGGTCCAACCGCGCAAAGGCTGATTCCAAATCCACAATTGGCCAAAACCCAACTCCAGCTTGTTGGCGCCCGGCCCCAGCAGGTAGCCGATCATCACCGGCGCTGAAAACGGGCACGCGATGGTCTTGTCGGGCACGCAGAACGCGCCAAAGCGCGCAAACACCTTGCCGTCAATAATCTTCTCGTAGTTCAACGTCATCAGGATGCCGTTGCCGAAAAGTTCGCCGTACACGGCGTTGCTCGGCAGTTCGTCCTCGTCCGCCTCAAAACCGCGCCGCTGGATGCTGGGCGACAGGCAGCCCACGACCGAGCAAGCCAGCGCGACCGCTGCGATCGTTCGGAACAGCTTGGCGGCAATCGCGTTCAGAAAGCGCATGGCGGTACGATGCCACATTTCGCTTGCCCGTGCGATTGCGTTTGGCAAACAACAAGTCGACTTCCGGTGTTGCGCAGGGCGGTGGCGATTCGACTCGCAAAGGCCCAATGTGGCGTTGCTCGACAATGGCAACCGGTCTGCAACGAAAAGCGCGCCGCGCAAGACCAGCGCTCACCGAATGGCGCGCGCAATGTCGCGCTTGGACTCGCGCTCTTTGATGGCGTCTCGCTTGTCGTGGGCCTTCTTGCCGGTGCCGACTGCGATTTCGGCCTTGACGCGGCAACCGACCCAGACCAGCCGCGCCAGCACGGCGGTGGTGCCCTTGGCTTGCAAGTCTCGACCCAGGCGTTCGATTTCGCGTCGGTGCAGCAAAAGTCTGCGCGGCCTGGCCGCTTCGTGGTTGAACTGGTGGGACCACGCGTATTCGCGAATGGTGAGCCCGAAAAGCTGAGCCTGACCATCGACTACGCGAACGTGGGCACCCTGGACCAGGCAATGGCCGGCGCGCAAGCTCTTGACTTCACTGCCGACGAGCACAATGCCCGCTTCCAGCGTGTAGTCGACGGCCAGATCGTGAAAGGCCTTCTTGTTGGTCGCAATCGGCCGCGGGGCATCCGTCTTGGCGGGCTTTGTGGTGGCGGTTCGTTGCTGGCTCATGGTGGTCGGCGGCGCTCGGGGACGGTGCGAGGATAGGCCGATTGCACCGTCAAAGTAGGAATCGGAAGGTCGACTTGCAAAGGCGCGAGCTTGCAACGTGAAGTGCAAGCAACCAGTGCACCCAGTCGAGCAACCAGGATGGTCACGGTTGTCACGGCTGCGCGCAGGCGTCGAGGTGCGCGCCGGCCGCGGCCAGGTCCGCACAAAATAGCGCAGCCGCCTGGCGTTGCGAAGCCCGGCCGCCGCGCATGTGCTGCACCACCGCGGCAAAGCGGTTCTGGTGCGCTTGGACGGCCCGGCCGAATGCGGTCGAATCCATCCGCACCCACGGCACCAGCGTGCGCTGCATGGCCGCGGTTTTCAACTCGCGCACATCGTCATGCTGGCCAATTTGTGGCAAAGGCAAGGTTAGCGTGGGCGCGGAGCCGGTCAGCAGCAGGTTGAGGGCCGCGGCCCGCAAGGCCAGATTCTGCGTCGCCACTGCGACCCGCACCAGTTCCTCAGCAGCCTGTGCGTGGCCGCTTGCGCGCAGCGCCCACAACGCACACAGCCCGCGCGCGACGTCTGGCGGTGCGTGGTCCAACAGCGCCAATTCGTGGATCAAGATGCGCAGCAGCGTCGACGTCTCGGGCGCGCCCGGATGGCGCCCGGCCATCGCGCCCATTGCCAGCACTGCGGCCAAGGTGGTGTCGCGGCTATCGCGGGCGTGCGCCGTCACCAGCGCCTGGTGCAAAGCCGGCGAACCGTGCACGCCGACCAGCAGCACTTCAAGCGAGCGGTCCGCGCGGCTGTGCACGCGGTCAAGCACCGGATCCAAGCCAGGCACCGGTGGCAAGTTTGCAAGGGCAAGCAGCTGCGCGACCCGCACCTCTTCGTCGGGGTCCATGCCTTCGAACAAGATGTCGCGCAGGATTTCGCTGGCAGCGGCCGTGCCTACCGCGCCCAGGGCTAGAGCGACGTCGCGACGAATGGCGGGGTTGGCGCTTTGCGCCAACTGGCGGGCCTGCGCCGCTGGCAGAAGCCGACGCGCGGCCGCATGGTGCCGCAGCGCACGAATCTGTTGGCCGAGATCCCCAGAACCAAGTGCTTCGCCCAGCGCACCCGGCGACGGCGCGGTACGGCCGGCAGCCTGGTCCAGCGCCGCCTGCGCCCGCAGCCAGGTGTCATAGGCCGCGGAGCGCAGCCGTGCAATCGCATCGCGCCGCGCGTGCTGCGGTGCAATCGCGTCGAGCCAGCGCACCAGCTCGGCGGTCTGGCCGCGCACCAAGGCCACGGTGACCAGCCGCTGGCCAGCGCTGTCGAGTTCGTCGGGGTCCAACGATCGCTGGACGATGTCGCGCAGCGCCGATTCTTCCAGCGCCGGCTGGCCAGTCTGCCGGTACAGGGCCGCAAGGCGGGCGGTCGCTCGGGTGTCGCCGCGCAGTGCCGCCGCACGCCGGTACAGTTCTGCCGCACCTGCCGCGTCGCCATAGCGCAAGTGCAGGTCGCCGAGCTTGAGCAGGCTCCCGACCGAGGGCGCACCGCCGCGCCCGACCAGCGCGGCTTCTATCGAGGACGCGAGCATGGATTGGCCGCGCGCCAGCGCGTGGTCGAGCAGTTGTTGCAAGAGCGGCTCCGCCAGTTCGGGGTCGCGCGCTTGCAGGCGCAGCGCGGCTTCGGTAGCGGCCTCGGTGCGGTCGCGGTGCAGCAGGCCGGCGGTCACCATCTGCAGCAACTCGGTATCGGTGGGCCATCGGCGCTGGCTGGCTTCCGCGATTTTCGACCAGACTGCGCCATCGGCTGGCGATTCGTCGTCGTCGTGGGCGGCGACGTCGAGGTACAGCAGCACGCCGCCAAGGTCCGATTCGGCGACAGTGAGGTCACGCTGCAACGCCGCGCGCCGTGCCGCAAGTGCGTGGTCGCGCCGCAGCAGCGCCACATACGCCTGGCGGGCGTCGGCCGCGCGCTTGCGATCAGCTGGAGCTGGCTCTGCGCTCAAGCGCGTCAGCTGCAGCCAATGCTGTTCGGCGATGCGCGTGCGCCCTTCGAGTTCTGCCAACTGCGCCTGCAGGCGGATGATTTGCGGGTCGTCGGCCTGGCGCGCGGCCAGCTTGTCCACCACCCCGCGCGCAGCCTTGGCCATGCGATGGCCAATCAGCACCTGGGCCTGCCGGATCTCGCTTTGCAGGCCTTCGCCTCGACCCGCCGACTTCGCCAGCAATTCCATGGCTTCCTGGGCGCGGCCGCGCGACAGCAACCACTCGGCAAAGGCCTCTGCATACTGCGGTTGCTTGGGCCCCGCAGCCAGCAAACGCTCGTACA
>CAXRHS010000792.1:0-2909 GCA_964230235.1 Myxococcota bacterium | reverse complement strand
ACTGGCCCTTGTCCACCCGTTCTTGCAGGGTGCGGGTGGTCGCGGCGATCACGCGCACGTCTACCTTGCGCGGTACGCTGACGCCCACGCGCAACACTTCGCGCTCTTGCAAGACCCGCAGCAGCGCAACCTGCACGGCCGGGGGCACATCGCCGATTTCGTCCAGGAAAATCGTACCACCGTGGGCGGTCTCAAAAAAACCCTTGTGGTCCGCCACCGCACCGGTGAACGACCCGCGGCGATGGCCAAAGAGCTGACTCGCGATGAGGGTTTCGGACAGGCCGCCGCAGTTGACCGGCACAAACGGCTTGGCCGCGCGCGCACTGCCGTCGTGCAGCGCCCGCGCCACCAGTTCTTTGCCGGTGCCGGTTTCGCCCTCAATCAGCACTGTGGCATCAACACGACACAGGTCGGCAATGCGCCGGCGCAGGTCCAGCATCGCGTCGGATTGCCCGACCAGGCCATCGCGTCGCCCGCGGCCATCCAGCTGGTCGCGCAAGACGTGCACGTCGGTCGAGTCGGTCAAGCACCACAAGCGGCGACGGCGGTCGCGCGGATCGTCGACAATGTCAATATCGACCCACAGCGCGGTGCCATCCGGGCGCGCAACGCGCACTGTGGTCGGTTCGCGGCGCTCCGCAATCGCAGATGCTTGCAGCTTGAGCACCCCCCAACGCACTGCGCGCCGCGCCCGGCAGCAGGTCGAGAACTGATTGGCCAATGCAGGCGGTTGAGTCGACCTGCAAAAGCGCCGCGGCTCCGTCGTTGACCAACGCCACTTTGCCGTCGGCATCGGCCAGCACAACGCCAATCGGCAGGGTCCGCAGCACGGCCGCGAACGCCTCGTTGGCGTGGCGCAGGTCGGCCAATGTGGCTTGCAGCTTGTGGGCGGCGGCGCGCACTTCGAGGCAGTGGCGGATGGCGTTGGCGAGACCCGCCGGGTCCAACGTCTGCTTTAGCAAGAACTCGGTGGCGTGCAGGCGCAGCAGTGCCGACGCAGTCGGGGGATCGCTGCCGGTCAGCACCACGATCGGGTCGACCTAGCCAGCGGCGCGCAGATCGCGCAAGACGTCCATGCCATCGACCGGGCCAAGTCGGCGATCGAGAAACAAAACGTCGACGGGCGCGGCGATGACCGCGCGACACATGGTGGCTGGATCGGTGTAGGCGTCGAGCTGAACGTCAAACGCGCCAATGCCA
Organism: Myxococcota bacterium; assembly: GCA_964230235.1. Lineage (GTDB taxonomy): Bacteria > Myxococcota_A > UBA9042 > UBA9042 > UBA9042 > SXRM01. Next base: position 1,709 of record CAXRHS010000792.1, on the reverse strand, counting down.
TTCAACTGCAAGCGCAGTGCTTCGATGTCAAGCAGGTCGTCGTCCAGCACCGCACCGTGCAGCGCAATCATGTCGGATTCTCCGGCGTTGCCCTAATGCTGGCGCGTTGAGAAACCGCCGCGCTCAACGCTGCGTGCGCTGCGTGCAGGCGCTTATCGAGCTGGTCGACGATTGCTGCTGCGCCACCGCCACCGTTGTCACACGCAGTCTCAAGCTCCCTGGCCACCGCAAGGCATTGCTCCAGGCCCAATTGGCCGGCGGCAGCCGCAAACCCATGAGCGAGCAGTGCAGCTTGCGACCATTGCGCTTTGCCCACCGCCAGCTGCAGTACGGGCAACTGCTCTCGGATGCGTCGCTCGAACAACGCGGCCATCGCCGCGCTCAACCCGCCGCCGGCTGCAGCGTCCAAGCGGTCCAGCGCGGCGGAATCGACGATTGCCAAATGGTCAGGTAGTGGCTACAAGGCACCTCCCGTCCACCGCTGCTGTGCGGCTCCGCAAAGTCGGCCGGGCTACATGCCCGACGCCGGGACGGCGATAGTATGCGCAAATTGAGTTTCTGCGCAATTCTCGCGACTCCGCGCCGTGCGATCGCTTCTAATGGCCTACCCTGGCAGGACGAAGCCGCAACCGCGAGCTGGCCGATGGTGCGCGTGCGTGCTGGCCGATTGCGCAGGGCGAAGCACTGCGGTCCCCTAAGGTGGCCAACAAGCGGCTGAGGGGCTGAAACCCCAGCCTTTCCAGCCTGTTACCCCACCCAAAGACTGGCTGGCATTGCCGCGTGTGCTGCGGCGTCCACTCGTCGCAGCAAGGCGACTCTGTTCGGCAACAAGCTCAAGACAATCCGAAACGAAGTCAACGACAAGAGCACCAAACCGGCTGCGATTGTGTGGGTCTTGTCCAGTCGGCCGTCGACTCCGGCGGGACTTGCCAAATGGCCACTACGGCGTGCATCCCGCGGCAGTGCACTTGAGCCCTGGCCCGCACACACTGCCCAGCGGCAATGGCGACGCCGCGCACGCGCCGGTCGATGGGTTGCACACATCGGCCGTACACGGGTTGTTGTCGTTGCACACGGTAATTCCTTTGGAAGCGCAGCTGCCACTTGTCGCGCAGTTGGTGTAGCCCCAGGCGTCCGTGCGCAAGACCAGCGCGTCACTGCCACCGGTTGCCGGGGTCTCTCCTGCCACGGCAAGCCCGCCATCGGAAAGCGCGACCACGGCGTGCGCTTGGCCGGCGCCCTCGTTGCGCGACCACAGCACATTGCCATAGGCGTCGCGGCGGTCGAAGTAGACCGAAGTTCCCGTCAGTTGTCCGGCGGCCAACGCCCCGCCCGCGTAGCCCGCAAGGGCGAAGCCACCGGTGCTGATGGCAGCGATCGCCAATGCCCCCTCCTCGGCCGGACCGGCCGAGATTTTGGTCCAAATGACTGAATCTTTGTGCACGCGCGCCACGACGACATCGGCGTTGCCGTTGGCTCGGGTCAGGCCGGCGATGATGCAGGTATCCGAGTCCTCGGTGCGGATGATACCGCCGGCGGCGTCGTCTCCGACCAGCGGCACCGCGCGTGCCCACTTGGTGGAGCCGCCCGAGTCCACCTTGACCACCTGCAGGTCCCAGGTTGCAGCCGCCGTGGGCTTGGCGTGGCCACCTAGGCAGTAGCCGCCGTCCGTCATGGTATCCAAGGCGACGGCCCGGGCGATGGTGGTC
>CAXRHS010000791.1:0-5146 GCA_964230235.1 Myxococcota bacterium | reverse complement strand
CTTGCCGGCGACGATATTGCTGCACTTGTCGGTGGTGCAGCCGTTGCTGTCGTTGCAGTCCGCGTCGCTGGCGCAGCAGCCGTTCTTGGGCACGGTATGGCGGCATTGGTTGTTGAGGCAGTACTCGATCGTGCAAGCGTTGTTGTCGTTGCACGCCGTCTGGGCGTCGGTGTCGTCCAGACAGCAGTCGTTGACTTTCGAGGTCGTGCACTTGTTGTCGCTGCCGCACTTGTCGAGCGTACACGGGTTCTTGTCGTCGCAGTACGCATCGTTGTCGCAGCACAGCGCGGCCGGTTGGGCCACGTTCTGGCACTGACCACAGCCGTCGACGGTGATGCACTTGTCTTGCGTGCACGGCTTGCCGTCGTCGCAGTCGATGTCGATCTTGCACTTGCCGGTGGCCAGCGTGTGCTTGCACTGGTTGAAGCCGTCGCAGAAGTCCTGGGTGGTGCAGTCGTTGTCGGCGCACTCTTCGTTGCTGGCGCAGCAGCCGGCCTGGCCGTTGCTCTGGAACTTGCAGGTGTTCGAGGTGGCGGCCAGCGTCGCGTCGATGCCCCAGCTCTTGCGCAGGTAGTTGAGCACCGCGTTCTTGTCGTCGTCGGACAGCGGCTTGTCGTAGTAGAGCAACTGGCCAACGTAGGCGTGGGAGTCCTCGGAAATCTCGGACGAACCGACAAACAGCACCTTGGTGCCCTGGCCGATCGTGTTGCCATCGGCAGTCGCTTCGACGTAGCTCGATCCGCCGCCGACGGCAGCGTAAGTGCGCTTGGTGCCGGCGACGCGGCCAAAGAGGATGTAGTTCGTGTTCTCAAGCAGCGTCAGTTCGGCACCGTTGTTGTCGTTGCCGCTCTGGAAGTGGGTGGTCCCCGGCTGCTTGATGGCGTTCTGCTCCAGCGACCAGTCCATGTCGCGGCTGCCGTGGTGGGCGATGGCGCCCCAGCCGTCGGACTTGCGCCACTGGATGACCGCGAACACGGTGACTTCGGTGGTGAGCGGGAAGCCGGCGGTGGCCATCCGGCGGTCTACGCCGTCGAAATCGATGGCCGGCAGCCCGTTGATGAGCTTGTCGCCATACATCGGCGCGACGCCGTTGGGCGTCAGGTGGCGGGCCTTGCCGCTGATGTCCTTCCATTCCGTGACCTTGCCGGTACCATCTTTGACGACACTGGTGGCGTCGCGCGCGTCGTAATGGGCGGCGAGGCCAGAGGTGACCGGCAATGCGCCTGCGCCCAGATCGCAGGTGTCGAACGTGCAGGGGTTGCCGTCGCTGCACTCGGCGTTCGATTCGCAGCACAGCGGCTTGGTCAGGTCCTTGCTGTAGACGCAGACTTTGTTGACGCACGCGTTGATGGTGCACAGCTTGCCGTCGTCGCACTCGGCATCGACGTCGCAGCAGGTCGGGTCGGTCTTGGTGTACTTGCAGGTCAAGGCTGCGTAATTGCAGGTATCCAGCGTGCAGAATTTGTTGTCGTCGCAGTCGGCGATCGTCGTGCAGCAGCCCGCGATCTTCTTGTAGGTGCATAGTCCAGCGCTGGCGCCCTCAGGGATTTCGCACGCGTCGAGCGTGCACGGGTTGGTGTCGTCGCAGTCCAGGGTCTGCTGGCAGCAGGTTTTGACCTGCAGGTTCTTGCACTCGTAGTTGTCGCAAAAGTCGTTGGTGCACGGCTGCTTGTCATCGCACTGCGCGTTGGTGCCGTTGATGTCGCAGCATTTGGGCTTGGTCGCGTCTTTGACGTGCGTGCACTGGGTCCAGCCGCCCATGTTCTTTTCGCACTTGTCGACTGTGCAGTAGTTCTTGTCATCGCAGGTGGTGTTGGAGCCGGCCGAGCAGCAGTCGGGCTTGAAGAGGTCCGGACCGTTGCGGCACTCGTTGTCGACGCACGCGGAAACCAGACACGGATCGGCGGTGGAGCAGTCCGAGTCCTTGCAGCACACGTTCGGCGGCTGGACGTGCTTGCACTTGCCCGTGGTGGTGTTGCAGCTGTCCACGGTGCAGGACTTGCCGTCGTCGCAGGGCGCGTCGGCTTTGGAGCAGCACTCTGGGTCGGCCATGGTGTTCTTGCACACACCCTTGGGGCCGGTCAGGTCGCAGGTGTCGGTGGTGCACGATTCGTTGTCGTTGCAGTCGGCGTTGACGGTGCAGGCCGAGCACTTGGCGTTTGCAGTGTTGGCATTGACGCAGGTCTCGCCGGCCGCGCAGTTGTACTTGCTCTGGCAGCACGCGAGTTTGATGCCGTACACGCACTGCAGGTCGACACAGGCTTCGTCCGAGCAGGCGTTGTCGTCGGTGCAGTCGGTGCCCAGGGTGCAGGGTTCGGCAACCTTGGCCACGAGCGCGAAGCGCGCAGTTGGGGCCGTCAGTTCGGTGCCGGTGTTGTCGGCGAGCACGCAAGCCAGCGTGTGCGCGCCCTTCTTGACGCCAACGTACTTGTAGCTGGTGCCGCTGCCCTGGCCGACGAAGGTGCCGTCGAGGTAGCAGCGCACCTGGCCAAGCGCGAAGTTGCTAACCGTGTAGGCCACGTCGATGTTGACGCCGCCGCCCTTGAGGACAGGAAACGTAGTCTCGTTTTTCGGCGAACTTGCCGCCAACGTCGGCTCGCCCAGCGCAAAGGCCTTGACGGCAAACTCGGCGTCGACGCCGCCGGCGTCTTTGGCGTCAGCCTTGGGGTCCGCCTGCGGCGGCTCGGGTTCGATCTGCGGCGCACATGCAGCGAGCGCGGCGACCATCCACCCGGCGAGGGCAGAGCGTACAACCGTTGGCCCCGCAAACGGCCGGTTGGGCGGCGCGGCGGCTGAACCGGCGGCTGAACCTGTGCCCGCTCGGGCGACAGGGTGCGGTTCCAGACCGGTCGCGGCTTGCGCCGTCGCCGTCCAATTGAGTGCTGCGCGCAGTGGGTGCTGGTTTCGCATCACAGTCCTCTTGCCGATGGCGCGTTTCCCCGCAGTTTGACCACCTGATGCGAGCGCTTGCGCGTAACTGCCGAAAAATGCTGCTGCGCAAACCGGATCGGTGTGCGCGAAGCTGCGGCGGTTTGCGCCTTCCTCGTGCTGACGTGCGACCCGCTGCGGGCGTGCCAGTCCAAGGCGCTCGGGTGGTGAAACGGTGAGAAATCCTCCATCGTGTCGCCCTGTTGCCAGGGTGTGCGTGCGCATCGCTGTTTGGCCGGCCGGGGGTCGACCGGCCGCGAACTGGGGGATCGGGCTTGGGGATCGAAACCGCGACCAGGGGTTCAAACCGTACGCGATGGCGCCATGGGGGGTCGAACCGCACGCCGGGCCGTTTGGGACGACAGGTGCGCGCGGACAAAGGCGTTTTTTCGTGTACGTGCGCCGTCGTCCGGGGGAGGCGACGGCCGCGGGGGGTCGAGCCGCGGAGGCTCAAAAACGAAGCTGATCAGGCCTCGCAAGGGCCATTGCGCGTCCGCGAAGGACGACGCAAGCCCTCAGCCGGCACCCTAACAAAGCGAGGCATGCAACGCAAGCAAAGGCCGCGCGGGCACCGCCAAATTGCGCACGGCTTGCAGGGTGCTAAGCGGCTGTGTCGGGGTCCGCGGCCGGGTCGCTAACATTTTTTCACAAGTCGCACGTGGTGCGTCGGCAGCGACGACACGGCCAGCAGCGCGGTGGTTTGGTGATGGTCGACCGCGTGAGAATACACGCAGCCGACACCGCCAGGTCATGCGCCTGAAGCGTGCGCTGTGTGCTGGAGTCCGGCCAGGTCAGCGTCAGCCACACATACAGCACCGGCGCGGCGAAAAGTACGCCATCGACGCGGTCGAGCAGGCCGCCGTGGCCCGGCAACAGCGCGCCCGAGTCCTTGGTGCCGGTGGCGCGCTTGAAAAGGCTCTCTGCAAAATCGCCGACTTGGCCAAAGGCACCGCAGGCCGCCCCGAGCGCCAGACCTTGCGCCAGTGAGGCATCGGGCCGCAAAAGCCAGACCCACAGCGCGCCGCCCAGCATCGACGCCAACAACCCGCCCACGCCGCCTTCGACCGTCTTCTTGGGGCTGACCAACGGATAAAGTTTGTGACGACCAAACGCCTTGCCCGCAAAAAACGCGCCGGTATCGCCAGAGAACACCATCACCAGCACGCCCAGCAAGCCGCTGCGCCCGAGATCGAAAGGACTTGTCGGCAACACCTTGTCGACCGCGAAAACAGCGACCAGCATGGCCACCAGCGATCCGACGTAGACCATGCCCAATGCGCCAAGCGCCGCCCGCTGCGCGGCCTTGTCCAAATCGCCCGGTTCGATGAGGCACGCGCCGAGCCAGAACGCGGTCGAAAGGGTCAAGACGAGCGCAAAAGCCTGCCAACTGACCAACGGACTGCACGCGATGGCCGCCGCCTGGGCCGCGACCAGAAAGCGATCGCGCGCCCGGATGACCGGAAACATCCGCACCAACTCGTCGGCGCAGCGGGCGGCGGCGGCGACCAGCACCACCAGCATCGTCGGCTTGGGCGCCCACAAGATCGCCCAGATGGCGGCCGGGGCCAGGACCAGACCGGTGACAACGCGCAGCAGCACGGCGCCTCGCAACAAAGGGTAGACAATCAGGCAATGCGCCCGCTGGGGCTGCCCGCGCGATGGTGGCATGGCGGGCGCAGGGGCACAAGAAAAGCCCGGCCCGGGTGCCGAATCGCGCCGGGAGAGGCCAGGCTGTGTGGCGTGCGATCGCCGTTAGGCCGCCACCGCGCCGAATCGGCGCTGACGACCGGCAAAGGTGTGAAGCGCGGCGGCAAACTGCGCTTCGCGAAAGTCAGGCCAGTCGACTTCGCTGAACACGAATTCGGCGTAGGCAGCGTCCCAGAGCAAGAAGTTGGACAGCCTCTGCTCGCCCGAAGTGCGAATGATGAGGTCGGGATCGCCGCCCAGGCGGGCCGTCCACAACGAGCGCGCGATGGCGGCCTCGTCGATCGCAGCAGGCTCCAACGTGCCGGCGCAGGCCTGCGCGGCGAGGGTCTGCACGGCCTGGACAAGGTCTTCGCGTCCGCCATACGACAGGCACAGCGCCAGCGTCATTGCCTTGTGCTCGCAGGTATCCTCCAGAACCTTGCGCAGCGCCAGCCGAGCGGGCAGCGGCAGTTTGTCCGTATTGCCGAGCGCGACCAGGAACCACGCGCAGGCCATTTCAAGCTCCGCCTGC
>CAXRHS010000790.1:0-6815 GCA_964230235.1 Myxococcota bacterium | reverse complement strand
CGTTGTGCACGCTGCTCAGTGGCCGCATTGGAGGCACCGCGTCGGCGCGCAGCGTGCGCGACCTCGCCATCGCGGTCGAACTGGTGCACAACGCGACGCTTTTGCACGACGACGTGGTGGATCTGGCGGACACCCGTCGCGGCAAGCCGACCGCGCGCGCGCTTCATGGCAATGAAGTGTCGATTTTCGCAGGAGACTGGGTGCTGGTGGCCGCGCTACGCCGCATTGTCGGCGCCGGGTTTCCTGGCCTGGTCGACTCGGCGCTCGACACCCTGGACGCCATGATTGCGGCCGAAGTCGAGCAGTCGCAGCGCGCGCGCACGCTCGCCGCGGACGTCGAGGGCTACCTGCGGGGGGCCGAGGGCAAGACCGCTTCGCGTTTTCGTTGGGCGATGTGCGCCGGTGCGACCGCGGCTGGGCTCGACAGCGAGAGCCGCCTGGCCTTGCAGACCTTTGGCGGTGAGTTGGGACTGGCGTTTCAGATCACCGACGACGCGATCGATCTGGATGGCGACCCGGCGACCACTGGCAAGGCGCTTTTCGCCGATCTGTGCGAGGGCAAAGTGACCCTGCCGGTGGCGTTGGCGCTCGAGCGTCGGCCGGCGCTGCACGATCAGCTGATTCAACTGCGCACGGCCATGACAGATCCGCATGCAGGGCAGTTTGTGCAGAATGATGAAGGCGCAGCGACGGCCGCTCTCTGTGCGGGAATCGCCCGCGCCGTTGCCGACTGTGGCGCCTTGGAGGCCGCGCTCATGGAGGCGCGCACCCGTTGCGACCGTGCCTTGGCGGCGCTGCAGGTGGTACGGCCATGCCCCGAGCGCGAGGCCTTGCGCGCGGTGGCCGATGCGCTGGTGCGCAGACGCGCGTAGACTCCGCCGCGGCTGGGCGACGGTGCCCGGTCGGGAGTGCGGATGCGCGGGGACGAACGAACGCCGGACCAGCACCGCCCGCATGGGGCGGTTCGCAAGGCCGGTGCAGTTGGCGAGGCGACCAGGATCGTGATCCTCGACCCCGAGGCCGAGGTCGCGCACGTCGCCGCAGCCTTGCAAGGCCTCGGCCTGTGGACGCGCCCGATGGCCGGCGGTTCGCCCGCGATGCTGGAAGTCGAGGCGCACAGCGCCGCGGTGGCCGAGGCTGCCGTGCTGGCAGTAGCGGGCGTGGCCCAGGTGCGCTCGCGGGTGTCGCCGCACCCCCGCGTCGACGCCATGTCGCGCACCTATTCGCTCAACATCGCGGGTGGGGCGCCCATCGTGCTCGGCAGGGACGCCGTGCTGGTGGCCGGACCGTGTGCCGTCGAGTCTGCCGAGGCCATCGCCCAGGCCGCCGCACTGGTGGCGCAGTCTGGCGGACGCCTATTGCGCGGAGGCGCTTTCAAGCCGCGCACTTCGCCGTATAGCTTTGCAGGTTCCGGCACCCAGGCGCTGCGCTGGCTGGCCGAGGCCGCCCGCCAACACGGTCTGGGCGTCGTGACCGAGGCGATGAGCGAACTGCACGTCGACGCCGTCGCCGAAGTCGCCGATCTCATCCAGGTCGGTTCCCGCAACATGCAGAACTTCGCACTGCTGGCGGCCGTCGGCAAAAAAGGCAAGCCGGTGCTGCTCAAGCGCGGTCGCGGTGCCAGCGTCGAAGAGTGGCTGATGGCCGGCGAACACTTGCTGGCGCACGGCGCAGCCTGGGTGCTTTTCTGTGAGCGCGGCGTGGCGGGGCTGGTGGGCGAGACCCGCAATACGTTGGACCTGGCCGCTTGCGCGCTTTTGCGCCACGCCTACGAACTGCCCGTGGCGGTCGACCCGTCTCATGGCACCGGCCGCCGGGATTTGGTGGTGCCGATGGCCAAGGCTGGCGTGGCCGCCGGGGCGACGGTGGTGCTGGTCGAGGTGCACCCCGACCCCGCGCGCGCCAAAAGCGACGGTCCGCAGGCATTGCTGCCTGGCCAACTCAAGGAACTGGGCGAATACTTTGCCCTGCCGCCCGTGGTGCCCGCCAACACCGCGCTGCCGCCCCACACCAGTCGCTACCCTGAGTTCTACAAGAAGTCGGTAGCCGAACGCCGCCGCGCCGTCATCGCCAATTTGGGCTTGTCGCACGACGCCCAGGCCTACCTGCGCCACGGTCGCCTCGATTTCGCCATCGCCGACAAGATGAGCGAGAACGTCATCAGTACCTTTGCATTGCCGCTCGCACTTGGACTGAACTTTCGCATCAACGGCCGCGACTACCTGGTCCCGATGGTGGTCGAAGAGCCGAGCGTGGTCGCAGCCGCCAGCAATGCTGCCCGCATGGTGCGCGCGGCTGGCGGGTTTCGTGGCGATGCGACCGCCAGCATCATGACCGCGCAGGTTCAGTTTGACCATGTCCTCGACCCGCCGGCGGCCGTCGAGATGATGCGCGAGCGGCGCGACGAAGTGGTGGCCGCAGCCAACCTGGCGATACCGCGGATGGTTGCCCGCGGTGGTGGCTGCATGGATATGGACGCGCGCGTGCTGGATGGCCCAGGCGGGTTGGTCGTGCTGCACCTGTACGTCGACGTCGGCGACGCGATGGGCGCCAATGTCGTGGACACGGTCGCCGAGCACGTGGCACCGCTGGTGCAGTCGTGGATTGGCGGCAAGGTCGGTTTGCGGATCCTGTCCAACTTGCCGCTGCGGCGGTTGGTCCATGTCGAGTGCGACGTGGCCGCCGACATGCTGGGCGGGTCGGACCTGGCCGACGGCATTGCGCGCGCCAGCAATTTCGCCGAAGTCGATCCATTCCGCGCTGCAACCCACAACAAGGGGATCCTCAACGGCATCGACGCCGTCGCGGTCGCTTTGGGACAGGACTGGCGCGCGGTCGAAGCCGGCGCACACGCCTACGCCGGTTTGGGCAGTGATTACCGACCATTGGCCACTTGGGCGCGCACGCCGACCGGTTTGCGCGGTACCATGGAATTGCCGCTCGCCATCGGCACGGTCGGCGGTTCGACGCAGGCCCATCCCGGCGTGCGCACCGCAATGGAGATCGTCAAGGTCGAAAGCGCCCGTGAATTGTCGGTGGTGATGGCCGCGGTCGGCCTCGCCAGCAACCTCGCCGCTTTGCGGGCCCTGGCGGGCGAGGGCATTCAACACGGCCACATGAGGCTGCACGCACGCAAGTCGGATGTCGTCACCGCGCAGGCAGAACACACAGAAGGACGGTAACGTCCCGGAGCACGCGCCTGCGGCCCTACCGCCAGCGCCCGCGGCCCCGGCAGATCCGGTTGGCCACGCGTTGGCCGGGGCCAACGTGGTCGCTGGGTCTGGGGCGATGTTCGACGCCATCGCCGGGCGCTATGACCTGCTCAACCGACTGATGACCTTTGGCATCGACCAGCGCTGGCGGCGGCTGGCGGTCGAGAGCCTGCAACTGCAGCCGGGTGCCAGGGTCCTGGATCTGGCGACGGGAACCGGTGACCTCGCTCTGATGGCCGCGCGGATTGTCCCGACCTGCACGGTGGTGGGCATCGACCCCTCGATTGGCATGCTGGCGGTCGGCCTTGGCAAGGTCAAAGCGGCCGGCTTGACCAAGCGCGTCGATTTGCGGCACGGGGACGCCTGCCAGCTCGACATTCCAGACCAGTTCGTCGATGGCGTGACGATGGGCTTTGGGATCCGCAACGTGACCAACCGCGCCAAAGCACTGCGGGAGATCGCCCGCGTGCTCAAGCCCGGTGCGCGCGTGTGCATTCTCGAGGCGACCGAGCCGACGGGGCCGCTGGGGGCGGGTGCCCGCTTTCATTTGAAAGTGGTGGTGCCGCGGATCGGCGCACTGCTCGCCCGCGCGCCCCAGTACCGCTACTTGCAGCAGTCGGTGGCGGCGTTTCCCGCGCCGCACCGTTTTGGCGAAATCATGGAGTCCAGCGGCCTCAAGGTCCTGGAGATTCGCCGGCTGCTTTTCGGCGTCGCGCACCTTTTCATTGCGACCCCTACCGGGTTTGCGTCGAACGAAGGCGGGACATGACCGCACGGTGGGCGGTCAATGGGCCCACCCCTGGTCACCGCTTCGGCCCGCGCGGCTGGACGGCAGAGGGTCTGGTCGCGCATGCCGCCACGGTTTTTGCGCATGGCCCCGCCCGCGACGCCTGGCGCGCAGTCTTTCGCAGTCGCCTCGACTGGTCGGCCGCCGACGCCAGCACGCTGACCGATTCCTGGCAATTCGCCTTTCGGCCACCGGGCGAGTCGGTCGCCCGCGCCATCGGTTGCGTGGAGCGTTGTCCGGTGCAGTGGATTGACCTGTGGCCCGCCGATGACCTCGGCAGCGGTGTCGCCGGCGAAGGGCTTGTCCCTGACCCTGCGCAACTACAGCAGGTCGAGGCGTGGCTGGCCGCCCTGAATCTGAACACCCATTGTGCGGTAGTCGCCGGCTTTCCCGAGCAAACGGCAAGCGGCGCGCGGGTGCCGTTGTGGTTGTGGTTGCCGGCTTTGTGGCTGACTGACCCGGATGCGGGCGACGATGGCGCACAGGTCGTGCTGACGGTCGACCGGACGCGGCCAGCCGCAGAGATTGCCGAAGGGCTGGCGTTGGCGTTGGCGCGCGCCGAACAGCCACAGACGCTCTCCGTGGTCGCAGAGGCTACTCATCGCGCCACGCTCGACCTGGCCGCCCTGATTGCCCGGTTGAGAAACCCGGATGCCCCGCGCAAGGTGGTGGCCGCGTGGCCCGAACCGGTCCAGGTCGCAAAGTCGCGCCAGCAGTGGTTGGCCGCGCTGGCCGAGCGCCGGCCGGGGGCGTGGTTGGTGGATCTGCGCACGCCCTTTGGGAATCTGGCGGCCGCCTCGCCGGAGCTTCTGGTGCGGGTCGCCGGCCAAAACGTCGCCTCGCTGGCGCTGGCCGGGACCTTGGACGACGCCGGCGGCGCGGGCCCTGGATTGGCCGCGGAACACGGCGAAGTGGCGCACCACATCGAACGAACACTGGCGGCCCTGGGTTGTGCAGTCGACGGTACTTCGCTGTGGCACGCCGACGGGCCGCTGCGACACCGTGCTACACGTTTCGCCGGTCCAAAGCCTGCTGGGATGAACGCGTTGACCGTTGCCCTGCACCTGCACCCGACGCCGGCGCTCTTGGGTGCCCCGCGGCGCAAAGCCCTGGCCTGGCTATCCGATTTGGAGCCACAGGCGCGCGGCTTGTATGGCGGTTTTGCTGGTCGGCTGCGCGCAGATGGCACCGGTGAGGGCGAGTGTGCGGTACTTTTGCGCGGACTCGAGCGCACCGCACACCGCGACCGCAGTTGGGCCGGCGCTGGGCTGGTGGCAGCGTGCGACCCTGCGGCAGAGCGTGCCGAAATCGAGCGCAAGCACGCGGCGATTCGGCAGGCATTTGGAGCCACTGCGGCGTGAACGTCCTGCAAGCCACCCAGCAAGCGGTCATGGTGCGCAGCTTGATGGCTGCGTTGGCCCGCGCCGGCGTCAAGAATATTTTCGTCGCACCCGGTTCGCGGTCGACGCCGCTTGTGCAGGCCGCGTGCGAACTGGCTGCGCACAAGCCTTCGCCCTGGCGGCTCTGGCCCGTCTTGGACGAGCGCGCCGCGGCGTTTGCAGCATTGGGCGCGAGTCGGCAGGGGCAATTGTCAGCGGTCATCTGTACTTCGGGCACTGCCGTTGCGCACCTGCTGCCGGCCTGCATCGAGGCCTGCCTGTCGCGCACGTGCGTGGTGTTTGCCACCGCGGACCGGCCGCCAGGGGCGTGGCGTCGCGGTGCGCCGCAGTCCATCGACCAACCAGGTGTGCTGCAAGGGGTTGCGGGCTTCCGACCGCTCAATGCCGCGGCGATCCACAATGGCTGCGATGACATCGAGTGGATGGTGCGCGCATCGCAGGTCAACGGTCACCCGCTGCATCTCAACGTGCACTTGGACACGCCGCTGGCCCTGAAATCTGGTGCAGCGGCGGCCCGTCAACCTCTGTTCGGCATCGCGCCGAATCTGGCCACCGACACCCCGCTGCCGCCGCCAAAGGTCGGCGAGCGTGCCCTGGTCATCGCCGGCGCCTTGCCCGCCCACCACGCTCAAGCCATGGCGAGCCTTGTTGCGCACGCCGGCTCCGACTGGCCGGTTCTGGCGGAGGCGACCAGAAATTTGCGCCCCTGGCTGCCGGCGGCGGCGCCCATCCATTTTGAAGCCTGGCTGCGCGACCCTGCCCACCGCGCCGCCGCGCTGCCAGATCGGGTGGTGCGAGTCGGCGCGTGGCCGGTGTCCAAAGGCCTGCAACTGTTGCTGGAAGACTGCGCGGCCGCGGGTGTGCCCATGGCCGTGGTCGGCCGCGGCGCTTACTCCAATCCGCTGGACCAGCGCCGCATGCGCTGGTGCACGCTGAACCCGGCCGATGGCCTCGCGCGTTGGGCGCAGACACGGCCGCCAGCAGCCCACACCCCCTGGCTGCAGACCCTCGCCGCGCTGGAGACTGTCGCTGCGGCGCGCCGTCGGGATGCCCTCGCCACTGCCGATGCGGCCAGCAACGAACCCGGCATCTTGCACGCCTGGCTTACCGCGCTGCCCGCGCGCACACCCGTCCAAATCGCCAACTCGATGCCCATCCGCCACTTGGAAGCGTTCTGGCCTGGCGAGGCGACCGCTGAACTCGGCTTTTCGCGCGGCGCCAATGGCATCGACGGCACGCTCGCCACCGCGTGGGGCAGGGCGCTGGCCCTGGACCGGCCGTCGTGGGTGGTGCTAGGCGACGCCGCGTTGCTGCATGACGCCACCAGCCTGCAACTGCTGCGGGCGCGCCCCGACCTGCGGGTGCTTTGTTTCGACAACGATGGCGGGGCCATCTTCGACTGGTTGCCGGCGGCCC
>CAXRHS010000789.1:0-9962 GCA_964230235.1 Myxococcota bacterium | reverse complement strand
TAGGGCCTGTAAAAGAACAAGTCAATCGACACGTGCGCGGAGCGGAGCGGCGAGTCGACTTGCAAAGTCGCGAGCTTGCGACCCACCAAGCAAGCAGTGGGCCAACGTAGAAAATCGAGTAGATTTTTTACGGGCCCTTACCGAAAACACCGGTACCGCCGTCGGTGGCGAAACGGCTATCATCGCCCGACCGCGCCACGCGATCGGGGTCGGGATGCAACGCTACCAACTGCGATTGATCTACGGCAACCTGCGGTCAGCAATCCGTCGCCGCGACTGGCCCAGCGCTTGGCAGGCCATGCTCGACGCGATCGGCGAGCAACCCTCGATCGCGCCCGAGGAAGCGGAAATTCGCACCGGCGCGTCGCTCTTGCGCGACCAGCTGAGCTACTTGGGTGCCAAACCTGCCGAACTGGCGATGGTGCGCAAGCGGATCAAGTCGCTCATCAAGTTGGAGGATTTGCCGCCGAGCCAAGCAGCCGAGTTGTCGCAGGAGTTCGGCAAAAGCCACACTTTGGCGGTCAGTGCTCCCTACCGGAAGGACTACCTGCTTTTGCGCAGCAGCCCGGCCGCCGCGACCGACTCCGGTGCCCTGGTCACGCTCTATTGCAGCGAAGACGACAGCGCACGTGAATTGCGGCGCATGGAGGCAAACCAACGCGAGGACCCCCGCCGCGCCGGAAAGCTGCTGGCGATTCCGGCGTGCTGCATTGAAGCTTTTGCCGCAGATTGCGCGCATGCCCGCGACGATCAAGACACCTTGAACGACGACGCATGCCGTCGCGTACTCGCGACTGCGACCGCCGCAGACCCTGGCGACTGGCGCCTCAATCCGTTGGCCAATGAGGAACTGCTCGGGTTCTACCCCTGCACAGCCCACTGCCCTGAAGCGATCGCCCGCGCGCACCAGGTGCTCGAGGCCATGCCGCGCGCGCAGGCGCAGGCGGCGGAACGGCAATTGCGACGGCCCGCGTTGTACTTTCGCCTGCCGTTCTTTGCCACGTTTGCGAACAACTGGAGCGGCACCAACCTGGTTGTCGACGACTGCGCCGTCAATGCCCTGCCAGACCGGGCTGCGCGAACCGCCCAGGCGATTTTTGCAACTGAATTGCAGCGCAAGTTGGCCGGGTCAGATCGCCTGCAGCGAAGCCAGCTGCCGTGGGACGCAGGCGCGGATCCTCGGCGTCAACAGGCAGCACCACTGCTGTGTCGATGGCGTTGACGGCCCGTTTGCGCCGACGCACCGCCATTTTCCGGCTGCCCAGCCAGGACGACATGGCTCTTTTGCTCGACGCCAACCGGGCCGTGAACTTTTTGACACCGCCGGCAACCAAGGCAGTACGCGGCATGGGCTCGAGGTCGCCAGACAGCGCGCGATTTCGGGCCAATGTCGTGAAATCAAATACGATCAGGCCTCAGCGGCCTGACAGCACCAGGCGGTTCGCGGCGGTCAACGCGCCACCAGAACGCCGGTTAGCTTGGATGGGTACCGTGGCCGGAGGCGGCCACGGCAATGTTGACAGCGAAGGCCAGCCCGGACTACAGTATCGCCGCTTGGCCGCATGTGCGCGGTAGTGTGACGCAAGTCGCCCAGTTTGTTGAGGAATTGATTTGCGGCATTCGGGCCGCACCTGCTGCAACGCGAGTCGAGCCAGCTGCTCCGAGGGGCGGCACGGAATTGGGGGAGACGATGACCGAGTCGGTCGCAGACAAATCGCTGGCCGTGGCGCACGAAGGCGCCGCAGTGCCGCAACTGCTGTTCAAGTTGACCCAGATGGCCCGCAATGCCCTGTCGACCACGCGCCTCGCCATTGGTGTTGCGATTGGCTGTGCGTCGCTCGCCGGCGCGGCGTTCGTGTTGGCCCAGGAGGCGCCCAAGGCAGCCAGTGCCGACCCTGCGGCGATCGAGCGCAAACTCGATCAAGCCCGTGCCTACGTCGACCGGATGCGCGGCATGATCAGTTCGGGGTTCACGGAACTGGAAGAAGCGCGCAAGTCGTCGAATGTGGCCCGAGTCAATTGCGTAAGCGACGCCCTGGGAACCATGAAGGGCCTGTTGCGTCTTGCGGAGGGCATCTTCTTGTCCATGCAAGAGTGCGGTTCGCGCAAAGATGGCGCGTGCACCGAGCATGAGTACGTCAAGATTTCCGTGGCCTTCAACAAGTGCGAGGACATGGAAGGTCAACTCAAAGGCTGTGGTGGCCCTTCGATGGATGGCGCCGTAGACGGCAAGCCGGTCATCGAAAAGAGCGTCGACTCCGACATTCCAGACCTCAATCCGGTAGGCGGTTTGACTGCGGTCGATCCGAAGCTGGAAGTCCCGCCATCGGCGAGCCCGTTCTTCGGCACTGGAAGCGGCGGTTGATAGAGCGGCCGCGCGGTCACTGGCCGCGATTGCTGCGAAGCGCGGGGACACCACGCGCGCACGAGCAAGGATTGACGTGATGCAACGGATGTCGATGAAATGTAAGCAGCCAGGCGGTGTTGCGCTGCTGGCGCTGGCCGGCGCACAGGTGGGCCGCACCGCGGCCCGCGCCGCTGCCTGTCTGGCAATCGCCGGTCTGTGGCCCGCAGTGGCGCTGGCACAATCGCCAGAGCAGCCGTTGCCGCCTTTGGCCCAAGAGCGTGGCGTGCGGACGGGCGAGTTTGTGCTGCACCCGTCGCTCTCGGTGATGGGCCACCACGACACCAACCTGTTCAATGGCAACGAAAGCGAATCCGGCAACAAGCCCTTGGGGGTCAGTTCTCTGCGGATTTTGCCACGCTTGCAGCTTGCCAATGATCCCAACAGCAACGTGACCTTGTCGTTCAACGGACAGGGAGACGCGCGTATCTTTTTTGGGACGGACAACCCTGCGATCGCCGCCCAGCAAAATGTCGGCGGCAACGTCGGCCTGGATATCACTGCAGGCCAGCGCCGGTCGTTTTCCTTTACGTTCTTCGACTACTTCAACCGCTCCTTGCGCGCGAACAACTGGGAAACCACGCAGACCTTCAACCGGATTTCCAATGATGTTGGTGCCCGCATCGAGTTCCATCCGGGCGACATTCCAGAACGTCGGCCGTTCAATGTCGCTTTCTCGGCGTCGTACGCGCTGGATTGGTTTGATGAGTTCACGGCTGCGGATTCGTCGACCGTGCGGACGCGATTGGTGGGATCGTGGAAGTTCCTGCCGAAGACCGCCGGGGTCATTGATGCAAACTGGGACTTTCGGAACTACGAGTCTGCCGAGTTGGCAAGTCGCAATCTTGCGTTCAATTCCAAGCCCTTTCGCGCACGCGTTGGCCTGACCGGCATGCTGACCAAGCGGATGAGTGCGCAGGCCCTCGCAGGCTGGGGCTTGTCGGCCCACGCTTCGGGCAGTTCCTTCAACAACTACCTTGCCAATGTCGGCGTGGGCGTGCGCGCGTCGGAGAGCACCCGCCTGTACGCTGGCTACGACCACGACTTCATGGATTCGTTCTTGTCGAATTACGCTGACGTACACCGCTTTAGCGGCAGCCTCCGCCAGCGGTTTGGCCAGATCATGGATGTGACCGCCCAGTTCACGGCGCGCATCTTGACGTACGGCGATATGTCCAGCGTCAAGGGCAACGCGGACATTACCGGTTTGACCACCTGCTCGGCTGGCAAATGTCGCCGCGACACTGCGCTCGACGGCTCGCTGGTCGCCGGCTTTGAAGTTGCGCGCCTCTTGTCGATGAACATCGGCTATACCCTGCGCTCGGTGCTCACCAACTTCAAGGTTGTGTCCAAGACCAACAAGAATGTGCTCGACGCGGGCGCCTACACGGGCCATGAGATTTTCGCGAGTGTCTCGTTGCGCTACTGATCCAACGCGCGCACCTCTTTTTGGCGCGCGCATCGGTGCGGAGCAGCGAACCCGGTGAACTGGTTCAACCGTGAGTAATCGCACCAAGCCAGCCTGCCTTGTCGCGCACAGGGTCGTGCCCGCTTCCGCGGGAGTGACCCAAACGCCGCCTCAACCGCGCCAACCTGTTGCGCCGATGTCGCATGCCCCAGGGCTGTCGACGGCGATCTTGGGGCTTGCGGTCGCAATGGGAGCAGTTGGCTGGCCGGGGTGTTCCGCGACTGCCTCGGCGAACTACGCCGACGTCCCCGTTTCCGCGTCGGCCGGCGTCCAGGCCTCGTCGCTGGGTCCGGGCGACGAATTCGAAGTGCGCGTCTACGAAGAGGCGGGGCTCTCGGGCGTGTACGTGGTGTCGCCCGCCGGCCAAATCGACTACCCGCTGCTGGGCACATTGACGGTCGAAGGCCTGGTCCCGTCGCAAGTCGCAGCGATGATCCGAACCAGACTCGCCGACAAGTACCTGCGCAGCCCTTACGTGACGGTGCAGGCCCGCGCCTTGAGTTCCAAGCGGGTGATGGTGCTGGGCGAGGTCAAGACCCCAGGCCGTTTCGCGTATAGCGATCGCATGACGGTCGTCGATGCGATGACGTTGGCCGGCGGGTTTACCACGTTGGCGGAGCGCAACTACACGATCGTGACCCGCACCGACGCAGCCGGGACCCACCGAATCCCGGTGCCGGTCGAGAAGATCATGCAAGGCATTGCCGCCAATTTCTTCTTGCAGCCGGGCGACATCGTGTTCGTCCCAGAGACCATTCTGTGAACACGGCGAGGCCAAAGTTGACACGGCACCGCGCGTATTCGGTCGGAGGCCAATGAGCTCCGAACTGCCGATTTTGGCGACGCTGCCAACGGGGCCGCTTCGCCCCAAGGACGACAACGCGCGGGGCGACGAGTTCGCAGTCAAAGCTCTGCGCGTGCTGTCAGAGCGGCGCTGGTGGTTCGTCGTCACCGCGATCCTCGTATTCGGCATGAGTGCGATCTGGGTCCGCCGCCAGAAACCGATCTTTCGGGCAACGGGCACGCTGACGGTCGACGTGAACTCCCCGCGCGTCCTTGGGACCGACAGCGAAGTCGGTGCGCTGGGCGCGACCGGCTACTTGGCCGTGCGCGCCTACTATGCCGCGCAGCGCCAGGTGCTGCAGTCCCGCGATCTGGCCGCCATGGTGGTGAACCGGCTCGGCTTGGCGCGCGACGAGCGCTTTTTGGGCTTGGCCAACCCGGCCAAACCGCTTACCAGGGCCCAGAAGGACGCAGTGATCGCGTCCGCCGACGTCGTCGGCATGATGGCGGGTCGCGTGATCATCGACGCGACCGACGACTCGGGCGTGGTCAAGGTATCGGTCGAAGATGAGGATCCCGAAATCGCCAAGGAACTCGTCAACGCCACGCTCAAGGCGTATCGCGATCGCAACATTGACGTCAAAAAGCGCGTCGTCAAAGAGGCTTCGTCGGACCTCAATGCGATCTTCAAGCGCCTGGAAACGGAAAAGACGACCAGTCAAAACGCCTTGTACACGTACGATCGCGACCACGACTTCTCGGACACCCGCCGCGTCGTCGTGGCCGACCGCATCCATGCGCTAAGCCGGTCCTTGCGTGAAGTTCGGTTGACCAAGCTGCGTGCCGCCCAAGAAGTCGCCGCTCTCAAGAAGGCGCGCGGCATCCGCGATGTGTTTTCCGGGTCAGCCCCAGCGTTGTTGCGCGACAGCCTGGTCGGGGAGCTCAAGCGGCGCTACGTCGAGTTGAGCGCAAAGCGGCGCGAGTTGGCGGCGACGTACTTGGAAGCACACCCCAAGGTCATCGCGGTGGATCAACAACTGGAACAGCTGGCCACCTTGGCCCATCGACACGCCACTGCGATGTTCGACGCGGCCGTCCAGCAAGCATCCGCGGCCGCGGCGGAAGAAAAGGACTTGGAGTCGCAACTGGCCGCTGCGCGTGCGGAAGACGATGAGATCCGCAAGGCCAAGATTGAACACGATCGCCTGCAGGCCGCAGCCGATGAGGACAAGCTCTTTTACGATAAGGTGGCGAAACGACTGACGGAAACCGACCTGGCACGCGACATCGGCGTCAACAACATCAACATTCTGGACCTGGCCGTGACCCCCAAGTCGCCGGTGCGGCCCAATGTGCAGTTGAGCTTGAGTTTGGGCCTCGTCCTGGCGCTGCTCGCGGGCGGTGCAGCGGCGGCCGGCGTCAACCTGCTCGACAATACGCTCAAGGATCGGACCGACGTCGAACAGCACATCGGTGTCACGTTTTTGGGTTCGGTGCCGTTTTTCGACCCATCGAACGCCAACGAGGGCCTGCCGGTACCATTGGACCGAATCGATCTGTACGCCCACTATCGCCCCCAATCGCCAGTCGCCGAGGCGGCGCGCGCCATGCGCACCAACCTGCTGTTCATGCGCCCTGATCGACCGCCGCGAACCCTGCTGGTCACGAGCGCTTCGCCGCGCGAAGGCAAAACGGCGACCTCGACGACCCTGGCGATTACGCTCGGCGCCTCGACTGGGCGAGCGCTGCTGGTCGACGCCGACTTGCGAAAGCCGCGCTTGCATCGGCTTTTCGGGTTGCCCGGTGGCGAAGGTGGTCTGACCAGCCACGTGCTGACCAATCAGCCGATCGAGAACTTCATCCGCAAGACCGACGTGCCGGGTCTGGATTTGTTGCCGTGCGGACCGCTGCCGCCCAACCCGGCAGAACTTGTGCACTCAGAGCGATTTCAGCAGCTGGTCAAGCGCCTGGAAGAGCTGTACGACGCCGTGGTTTTCGACTCCTCGCCCGTGCAATTGGTGACCGACCCGCTGGTCATTGCGTCGATGGTGGACGGCGTCGTGGTGGTCGCACAGTCCGAGGTCACGCGCAAAGAAGCGGCCAAGGCCGTCGTCGACGCGCTCCACGCAGTCAAGGCCAACGTTTTTGGGGTGGTGCTGTCGCGCACCCGCCGCCACGCCGGTCGCTACGGCTATTACTACACCAAAGGTTACCGCCGTGGCGGAGCGTATGCGCAACGCTATGCTTACCGCTACGCCTACCGCTACCAACGCGAACCTGGCGCGGACAGTGAGAGCGCAAGCGACGACGCCAAGGACTAGAGGTCGGCCGCTATCTCGCCATTGGTGCGTTGGCGAGCAGGCCAGGGCGACGCGACGCTTGACGCCGCGCCAATGCGCCAATGGGATGCAGCCTTGCAAGGTGCAGGCGGCAAGCGCTACAGGGATCGGTTGCGGCACAATGTGTACGAGTTGCCTTGTTTGGCACACTCGTGTTGACCTTGGCGGCATTGCGCGCCATGCTAGCCGCCTTCCGCAGTCGGCAGTCGCGCTCGCTGTTGCTGTTCTGTTGCCCCGCGTTTTGTCCCGCTGCCGGTTGGCCAAGGGTTGATCATGGACAAGGTGATTGGCATTGACCTGGGAACCACCAACTCGTGCGTCGCCATCTACGAGGGCGGCGTCACGCAGGTGATTCCCAATTCGGAGGGGTCGCGCACCACTCCTTCGATTGTCGCATTCACGCCCGACGGCCAGCGTCTGGTCGGCAACATCGCCAAACGCCAGGCTGTGGCCAACCCGTCGAGCACAGTGTTTGCAACCAAGCGGATGATCGGCCGCAAGCTCAAGACGCCCGAAGTGCAGCGCATGCAGATGACGGCACCGTACAAGATCGCGGCCGCGGACAACGGTGATGCTTCGGTCGTGGTCCACGGCCGTCGCTATACGCCGCAAGAAATCGGCGCATTCGTCTTGCGCGAGCTCAAGCAGGCCGCACAGGAGTACTTGGAGCAAACCGTCAAAGATGCGGTGATCACGGTCCCCGCGTACTTCGACGACTCGCAGCGTCAGGCAACGCGCGACGCCGGACGCCTGGCGGGTTTGAACGTCCTGCGCATCATCAACGAGCCCACGGCAGCGGCATTGGCCTACGGCATTGGTGCGGATTCGTCCGGCGTCATCGCGGTCTACGACTTGGGCGGCGGCACTTTCGATATTTCGATCCTCGAATTCTCGCAGGGTGTTTTCCAAGTCAAGGCAACCCACGGAGACACGTTTCTGGGCGGTGAAGACGTCGACGCGCGGCTGATGGACCAGCTGATCGAGAATTTCATGGCGGAGACAGGCATCGACCTGCACGCCGACCCGGTTGCGCTGCAACGCCTGAAGGACGCCGCCGAACGCGCCAAGATCGAACTGTCGACGGTCGAGGAGACCGAGATCTCGCTGCCGTTCTTGACGGCGGATGCGAGCGGCCCCAAGCACCTGCGGCGCATCTTGAGCCGACCTGAGCTGGAGTCGATCTGCGAAGACCTGATCGCTGCCACGATCGATCACTGCCGCGACGCCATCCAGGCGGCTGGCGTGCAAGCCGGCAACATTACGGATGTCTTGCTGGTCGGCGGCATGACCAAGATGCCGGCGGTGCAGCGGGCGGTGGGCTCGTTTTTCGGCCGCCAGCCCAACCGCAGCGTCAATCCAGACGAAGCAGTGGCGGTGGGCGCCGCGATCCAGGGCGCGATCCTGGCCGGCGATGTCCGCGATGTGGTGCTGCTCGACGTGGTGCCGCTGTCGCTGGGCATCGAGACGGCGGGCGGTTTGCTGACCAAGCTGATTCCGCGCAATGCCACCGTGCCGTGCAGCATCACCGAGGTCTTTACGACGTCGGAGGACTACCAGCCGCTGGTCAACATTCACGTGTTGCAGGGCGAACGTCCGCTCGCTGCCGACAACACCAGTCTGGCGCGCTTTGAGTTGGTTGGGATTCCGCCGGCCTTGCGCGGCGTGCCCAAGATCGAGGTCACGTTCGCCATTGACGCCAACGGCATCCTGTCGGTCAACGCCCGCGATCTCGGCACCAAGCGCGAGCAGTTGGTGCGGGTGCGGGCGACCTCGGGTCTGACCGAAGGCGCCATTGAGCGCATCCTGGCGGAAGCCGAACAGTTCCAAGACGCTGACCGCATCAACGTCGAGCTTGCCGACCAGCGCCGACGCATCCAGGGCCTCATCTACACCACCGAGCGCTCGCTGGCGGAGTCCGCCAACTACCTGACCGAAGGCGAACTGGCTCAGATCCGCACCGACCTGGAGAACGCCCGCCGCAGCGCTGACACCGCCGACCTCAACCGCATCCAGAGCTCGCTGCGCGACCTGGAGAAGTCAGCGTTCCGGATCACCGAGGTCATGTACAAGGACTTCGCGTAGGTCAATCGCGTTGCGCGCCATGGACGTGTACGTCCCCGATCATTATCGGGTGCTCGGCATTGCGGTGACGGCCGACGCCGCTGCCATCAAAGACGCCTACCGCAAGTTGTCGCGGGTGTACCACCCCGACCGCCACGGCGGTTCTGCGCGCGCCACTTCTTGCTTTCAATTCATCAGTTCTGCGCACGTTGAGTTGAGCGATCCGCTGCGCCGGCTCAACTACGACCGCCAGCTGCTGCTGCGCGACCCGCTGCGGATGGTGGACGACCCGCGGGCGGCGAGGGCGCTGGATGTGCTGGACCTGGTGGTTCGCCGCATCCAACGCAAGCCCGAGGCGCTTCCAGGCGCCGAGCGCGGCCGCGATTTGCGCGTCAAGCATGAGATTTCGTTTGAACTCGCAGCCTTGGGCGGCACCACCCTGGTCGCGGTAAGCTATGACAGCGTGTGCGCAACCTGCCGCGGGCAGGGCACGACCGAGCCGGCGCGCAACCCGGTCTGCCACGTCTGCCAGGGCAAGGGCACAGTCAAGCACGGTCTGCGCCGGACCAACGACGAGTGCGGGTTCTGCGCGGGTAGAGGCGCCGTCTTGCTTGCCAGCTGTACGGAGTGCGCCGGCCGCGGCATCGCCCACATCGACCGTCAGATTGGCGTCACCGTGCCAGCCAGGGCCGCCGCAGGCGTGGTGCTGCGGGCGCGCGGCATGGGCGAGACGCCGGCGCTTGGCAGCCAACCCGGCGACCTGGTGGTCGAACTGACCGTCGCAGCCCACCCGATCCTGGCCGTCGAAGGCGACGACCTGGTCGCGCGGGTGCCGGTCACGTGGTTGCAGGCAGTCGCGGGCGGCACCGTGGCCATTCCAACGCTGGAGGGCGTGGAGCGGCTGACC